>NZ_JBCNYA010000033.1:0-46495 GCF_049727805.1 Frateuria sp. YIM B11624 | reverse complement strand
GGCTTCAGCCCACCATGCGAGATGGAGCCGGTGGGCTGAAGCCCACCCTACACAGTGGGCGCCCGCTGGCGCCGGAGCAGCACGGCCGCCACGGCCATCCCGAGCAGCGCCGTCGCCGCCACGTAATGTGCAGGCGCCAGTGCACCGAAGCGACCCACCAGCAGCCCGATCAAGGGCGGCGTCAACCCGCCGAACAGCGCGTAGGCCAGGTTGTACGAAGCCGACAAGCCGGAGAACCGCACGGCTGGCGGAAACGCCAGCACCATCAGCACCGGCACCACGCCGACCACGCCCACCGCGAAGCCTGCCAAGGCGTACAGCGGGACGAAGTGCGCGCCGCCCGCCACCAGGTCCAGGTACAAGGCATACGCGGTCACGAGCAGGCCGCCCGCCCCCAGCAGCAGCGTCCGCGCCGGCCCGATCCGGTCGGACAGCCCGCCGTAGAACAGGCAGCCCACCGCCAGCGCGAACGAGGCCAGGTTGTTGCCGAGGAAGGCCCGCGCGGGGTCGACATGGAACACCGACTGCACCAGCGCCGGCGTCATCAGGATCAGCACCACGATCGCCGCGGTCAGCATCCAGGTGACCAGCACCGACAACAGCACCGCCGGCCGGTGCCGTGCCGCCACCTGCGCCAGCGGCAGGCCGGCGACCAGCTCGCGCCGCGCGTGCATCGCCTCGAACACCGGTGTCTCGCTGAGCCAGCGGCGCAGCCAGACGGCCAGGAAGCCGAACACGCCGCCGACCAGGAACGGCAGCCGCCAGCCGTAGTCCAGCATCGCCTCCGGCGACAGCGACCGGTTGATGCCGGCCGCGACCAGCGAGCCGAGCAGGATGCCGACGGTGAGCCCCGAGGTCAGGCTCGCGCAGGCGAAGCCGACCCGCCGCGGCGGCACGTGTTCGGCTACGAACACCCATGCGCCGGGCACCTCGCCACCGACCGCGATGCCCTGCACCACCCGCAGCAACAACAGCAGCAGCGGCGCCAGCATGCCGACCTGCGCATACACCGGCAGCAGACCGATGCCGAGCGTCGGCACCGCCATCAGGAACACGCTCAGCGTGAACATGCGTTTGCGCCCGAGCTTGTCGCCGTAGTGCGCCATCACGATGCCGCCCAGCGGCCGTGCGAGATAGCCCGCGGCGAAGATGCCGTAGACCTTCACCTGCGCCAGCCAGGGCACGCTGTCGTGCGGAAAGAACAACTGGCTGAGCGGGATCGCGAAGAACACGAACACCACGAAGTCGTAGAACTCCAGCGCCCCGCCGAGCGCGGCCAGCGCCAGCGTGCGCGCGTCCGAACGGCCGAGCCTGCGATCAGCGCCCAGGGACATCGTCGATGCGTTCATCGCCGGCCGCTCAGGGACGCTTCGGCTTGAGCAGCATGCCCACGCCAAGCGCGATCAGCACCAGCGGCCACCAGGTTGCGAACAGCTCGCTCAGGTGCAGCTCGAAGCCGAAATTGCGAAGCAGAAAAAGGACGCCAATGACGATGAGCAGGATGCCTGGCACGCTGGGGCGCATCGGTCGTTCTCGCAGGGGACGGAAGCGGCCACTGTGCGGATGCGCGCGGCAGCCGTCAACGGCCTGGCCTCACGCCTCCGCGAAAGGAAACGCCAGCACGTCGGCGATGGCGTCCGTGCCGGCCAGGCACATCAGCAGCCGCTCGACGCCCAGCGCGACGCCGGCGCAATCCGGCAGGCTGTCGAGCGCGGCCAGCAGCCGCTCGTCGATCGGCACTTCCCGCAGTCCGCGGGCGCGGCGCACGGCGTTGTCGCGTTCGAAGCGCGCGCGCTGTTCGTCGGCGTGGTTGAGCTCGTGATAGCCGTTGGCCAGTTCGTAGGGGCCGAGGTAGAGCTCGAAACGCTCGGCGACAGGCGGATCCTCGTGGCGGACCCTGGCCAGCGCGCACTGGCTGGCCGGGTAATCATGGATCACGGTGACGCGTTCGCGCGGAAACGCCGGCTGCAGGCGGTGGGTAATGAGCAGATCCAGCCAGTCGTCGCGGGTCAATCCCTCCGGATCGATGTTCGATCCGGCCAGCGGTCGCTGCAGCGTTTCCAGTGGCGCGACGAGCGGGTCCAGGCCCAGCCCGTCGAGGAACAGCTCCCGGTAGCTGCATACCCGCACGTTGGCGCGGCGGCCGACCAGGCCGAGCGCAGCCTGCACCAGGTCCACGACCTCTCCCGCCAGCCGCCGGTGGTCCCAGCCAACCCGGTACCACTCCAGCATGGTGAACTCGGGATTGTGCCGCCCGCCCGCTTCGCCGTTGCGGAACACCCGGCCCAGTTCGTAGCAGTCGCCTACGCCGGCGGCGAGCAGGCGCTTCAAGGGGAACTCCGGCGACGTGCGCATCCAGCGCTCGCGTGCGCCGGCGTCGACGTGACCGCTGAAGGCCGCGGTGAAGCTTTCGATGTTGGGATCGGTGTTTCCCGCGGCCGAAAGGATGGGTGTCTCGACCTCCAGCACGCCGCGCTCGGCAAAGAACGCGCGGAACAGGCCGTAGAGCGCCGCACGCAGGCGCAGCGCGGCAAGCGCCGATGTCGGGTTCATCGGGGCCAGGCGCCGCGGTTCAGGACCGTGCGGCCGCCCTCGGCGTCGACGAACGTGCGCCCGTTCCGCTCCCAGTACGGGTTGCCGTTCTGCACGACCGTGAAGCCTGCAGCGAGCATTGTGGCGCAGCGGGTCTCCCACTCATCCGGCTCCGCCAGGTAGAACACCAGCAGTTGTTCCTCGTGCGGTGGCGGCGGCGGCGCGGCGGCGCGGTCGTGGATGAACTCCAGGTGCCAGGGCGCATGTGCGTGCCCGAGCACGACGCCGTCGAAGCCCTCGTGATCGCGCCAGGACGAAAGCACCTCCATCCCCAGGCCGCGGGTGTACTGGCGGGTCAGCCCGTCGATATCGCGGCAGGCGCGCGCCACGCGCATGACCACGCCCTTCATGGCGCCGCTCCGTGTTCGTCCAGCAGGGCCAGCAGGCGCTTCTCGTCCCAGACCGGCACGCCCAGTTCCTGCGCCTTGTCCAGCTTGGAGCCCGCCGCTTCGCCGGCCACCACGAACGAGGTCTTCTTCGACACCGAGCCGGCCACCTTGGCGCCCAACGCTTCCAGGCGCTCCTTGGCCTCGTCGCGGCTCAGCGTCGGCAGCGTGCCGGTGAGCACCACCGTCTGGCCTTCCAGCGGTGCGGCGCTCGCCTCGTTCTGCGGCACCGCGGCGAGCAGCCGCTGGATGGCGGCCTCGGCCTCGCGCAAGGGCGCGAGGTTGGCCTCGTCGGCCAGGAAGGCCTCCAGGTTGGTCGCAGCCGCCTGCGGCAGGCCGGCGGTGATCCAGTGGGCCGGGCCCGCGTCGAGCAGGCGCTGCAGCGTGGGGAAGTGCTCGACCAGTGACTGCGTGCTTTTCGGACCGAGCTTGGACACCTTGGCATGGTCGAGCAGCACCGCCAGGCCGAGCTTCTCGCGCAGCCTGGGCGACGGCGGCGCCTCGTCGGCGAAGGTGATGCCCGCGGCCAGCAGTGCATCGACCACGCGCTGGTTACCCTTCTGCGCGAAGAAGCCGGCGATGGAGGAAGCGACCTCGTCGCCGATGTCCGGCAACACCCGCAGCACGGCGGCCGGCGTGCTCCGCACGATCTCCAGGCGACCGAGCCAGGTCGCCAGCGTGCGCGCCGTGCTCTCGCCGATGTGCATGATGCCCAGCGCGAACAGGAAGCGCGGCAGCGTGGTGCGCCGGCTGGCGTCGATGCCGGCGACCAGGTTCTCGGCCCATTTGGTGGCGATCTTGCCGGCCTTGACCGTTTCTGGCGTGGTGCCCTCGCGCTCGTCGATGGCCTGCTTCATGGCGACGAAGCGCTCGACCGTCAGCTCGTAGAGATCGGCGGGCGTACGCACGTAGTCGAGCTCGACCAGGGCATCGACGAAGCGGCTGCCCAGGCCCTCGATGTCCATCGCGCGGCGCGAGGCGAAATGGATCAGCGCCTCCTTGCGCTGGGCCGGGCAGACCAGCCCGCCGCTGCAGCGCCAGGCCGCCTCGCCCTCTTCCCGCATCAGCGCCGAACCGCACACCGGGCATTGCGCGGGCATCGTCCATGGTTTCGTGCCGGCGGGGCGATGCTCGGCCTGCACGCGCACGACTTCGGGGATCACGTCGCCAGCGCGGCGCACGATCACTGTGTCGCCCACGCGCACGTCCAGCCGCGCGATCTGGTCGGCGTTGTGCAGGGTGGCGTTGGTCACGGTGACGCCGGCAACCTGCACCGGTTGCAGCCGTGCGACAGGCGTGGCGGCGCCGGTACGGCCGATCTGGATCTCGATCGCCTCGACCACGGTGCTCTGTTCCTGCGCCGGGAACTTGTGCGCGATGGCCCAGCGCGGCGCACGCGAAACGAAACCCATCTCGCGCTGGCCTTCGTAGTCGTCGAGCTTGTAGACCACGCCGTCGATGTCGTACGGCAACTGGTCGCGTTTGGCGCCGATACGCTCGTAGTAGGCGATCAGCCCGTCGAAGCCCTGCGCGACGTCCGCTTCCGGCGAGATCGGAAAGCCCCATCCGCGCAGCTTCGCCAGCGTCTGCGAATGCGTCGGCGGCAACCGGCCGCCTTCGACCACGCCCACCGCGTAGGCGAAGAAACTCAGCCGGCGCCGCGCCGTGATCGCCGGATCGAGCTGGCGCAGCGAACCGGCCGCGCCGTTGCGCGGGTTGGCCAGCGGCCGGTCGCCGTGCGTGCGGGCGTATTCGTTGAACGCTTCGAAATCCTTGCGCAGCATGATCACCTCGCCGCGCACCTCGAGCACCTGCGGCCAGCCGCTGCCGCGCAGCCGCAGCGGGATCGCACGCACCGTGCGCAGGTTGGCGGTGACGTCCTCGCCGGTCTCGCCGTCGCCGCGGGTGGCGCCCTGCACGAACACGCCCTGCTCGTAGCGCAGGCTGATCGCCAGGCCGTCCAGCTTGGGCTCGACGGAGAACACCGGCTCGCGCCGGTCGAGCGTCTGCTCCACGCGCCGCTCGAACTCGGCGATCTCTCGGAAGCGCTCGCGCGCGGTGTCGCCCGGCTGCTCGAAGGCGTTGCCCAGCGACAGCATCGGCAGCGCGTGGCGCACCTCGGCAAAGCCGCCGTGCGCGCGGGCGCCGACCCGCCGCGTGGGCGATTCGCTGCCGGCCAGCTCCGGATGCGCGTCCTCCAGCGCCTCCAGTTCGCGCATCAGGCGGTCGTACTCGGCGTCGGTGATGTCCGGATCGTCGAGGACGTGATAGCGGTAGTTCGCCTGTTCGATGCGCTCGCACAATTCGGCGGCGCGGGCCTGCCATTCGGGAGTAGTCGGATGCATGGCGGGAGTGTAGCGACAGGCCTGTCCACCCGGAACGTGGCCGCTAAGGGAACCGAAAGGGCGCAGCGCTACCGTGCCGCTGCCGACGGTACCCCCACCGCCGCGGGAGGTGGGCCATGCGCCCGTTCCAGTGGTTCGGCTGCCTGCTTTTCCTGGCCGCGGGCAGCGCTTGCGCCAGCGGTGGCCCGCTCGGCATCGACCATCGCCTGCATTACGACAACAGCGGCATCTGGAAACGCAGCAACCAGAAGGCGCTGCTGTACGGCTCGATGGTCACGATCGGCGCCGGCGCCTTCGTCCTGGGCGACCACGACAGGCTGGGCGACACGTTCTGGCGCTCGATCGATGCCATGGTCGTCACCGGCGTGGGCACGCAGGCGCTCAAGTACACCTTCCGTCGCGAGCGCCCTTCGCAGACGGATGATCCCGGCCGCTTCTTCACCGGCCACGGACAGAGCTTCCCCAGCGGCGAGGTGGCCGCGCTGTCGGCAGCGGTGACGCCCTTCATGGCCAACTACGGCGACGAGCATCCGGCCGTCTACGCGCTGGCGCTGCTGCCCGCCTACGACGCCGTCGCGCGCATGAAGGTGCATGCCCATTGGCAGAGCGACGTGCTGGTCGGCGCGGCGATCGGCACCGGCGTCGGCCTATGGGCCGCGCACCGGGACTCGTCGCTCGTCGTCGGCTGGTTGCCCGGCGGCCTGAGCGTGGGCTACGTCCACCACTTCAGGCCCTGACGTGCTCAGCGATGCAGGTCGCCCGCCGACTCGGGCTGGTAGTTGATCTCCACCACGCGCAGGCGGCGCGGTTGGCCGCCCGGCATCGGCCAGTCGATCTCCTGGCCGCAGGCCAGCCCCAGCAGCGCGCTGCCGACCGGCGCCAGGATGGACACCGTGCCCGGCTTGCCGGCTGCGGCCGGATAGACCAGCGAGATGGTGATCCGCTCGCCCGTGCCGTCCTCACTGAAGGTGACGGTGGAGTTCATGGTGACCACGTCGGCCGGCATGTCGTTGGGCTCGCGCACTTCCGCCCGCTCCAGTTCCGAGCGCAGCGACTCGTGTTGCCGGGCCTCCGCCGCGGGAAGGCGATCGAGCAGGTTCTCGATGCGTTCCACATCCAGGCGGGACAAGACGATGGCGGGCCGGTTCATGGGTTTCTCCATGGAAAAGGCGCCGGACAGGCCGGCGCACGCTTGCTCGGGAATGGTTGCCTGCGCCGGGAAACGGAGGCTTTCAAAGGAATCTGGTGGCGTTTCGACGAAAAGGCAAGCCTTGCGGCGAAAAGGAATCCATCGCGGCGTGCCTCCATCCACGCCCCAAAGGCAACGCGGCCCTTATCATGCGCACCCATGCCGAACGATACCTTCACGCCCGCCCCCGACCTCGATGCGGGCGCGCCGGTGGAGGAGTCCTCGCGCGAACGCTACCGCGGCCTGATCTGGCTGGTCTCCGCGGCGTTCTTCATGCAGGCGCTGGATTCGACCATCGTCAACACGGCCGTGCCGGCCATGGCGGAGGCGCTCGGCGTCACGCCGCTGGGCATGCGCAGCGCGCTGACCAGCTACGTGCTGACCCTCGCCATCCTGATCCCGGCTAGCCCGTGGCTGTGCGACCGCTTCGGCACGCGGCGGGTGTTCGGCGCGGCCATCGCGGTGTTCGGCCTGGGCTCCCTGTTCTGCGGCATCTCGCAGACCCTGCCGCAACTGGTCGCGGCGCGCGTCATGCAGGGCGTCGGTGGTGCCGCCCTGATGCCGGTCGGCCGCTACGTGCTGGTGCGCAGCATCACCAAGCGCGAGTTCGTGGCGGTGATGAGCACGGTGGCGACCTTCGGCCTGCTCGGCTCGGTGCTGGGACCGCTGCTCGGCGGCGCGCTGGTGGAGTTCACCTCGTGGCGGCTGATCTTCCTGCTCAACGTGCCGGTGGGCATCGCCGGGTTGTGGATGAACAAGCAGGACATGCCCGATTACCGCATGCGGCACGCCAACCGCTTCGACCTGCTCGGCTTCCTGCTGTTCGGCGCCGCCTCGGCGCTGCTGCTCACCGCTTCGGAGCTGGTCGGCGCCGAGCACGTGGTGTGGGCGCGCATCGGCGAGTGCACGGCGCTGGCGTTGCTGATCGGCGTGATCTACGTCTGGCACAGCCGGCGCACGCAGTTCCCGGTGGCCGACCTCTCGCTGCTGAAGGTACGCAGCGTGTGGGTGGCGCTGGCGGGCAACCTGTTCACGCGGCTGGGCATCTCCGGCATGTTCCTGCTGCTGGTGCTGTTCCTGCAGGTCGGCTGCGGCTGGTCGCCGCTGCTGGCGGGCCTGATGATGGTGCCGCAGGCGCTCGGCTCGATCAGCGCCAAGTGGCTGGTCAACCGCGCGCTGGCGCGGCTGGGCTATCGCCGGCTGCTGCTGGGCAACACGCTGCTCGTCGCCCTGCTGCTGGCGTCGTTCGCGCTGTTCGGGCGCACCACGCCGATGTGGCTGATCGCGGTGATGGTGTTCCTCTACGGCAGTTTCGCCGGCATGCAATACACCGCGATGAACACGCTGATCTACCACGACCTGGACATCAAGCACGCCTCGATGGCCTCGTCGATGGCCTCCACCGCGCAGTACCTATCGATGAGCTTCGGCATCGCGCTGGCGACGCTGCTGATGGAGTCGCTGCTGCAGGGCCATGCGCATTCGGACTACGTGGCCGCGTTCCGATGGACGGTGCTGATCCTGGCGGTGGTCACCGCCTCGGCCAGCCGCGTGTTCGGCCGGCTCGAGGCCGATCGGCCGGCACGCCAGGAAGCAGCCGCCTGATCCCGCGGGCAACGGCGGAGGTCAACCCGCCGACGCTTGCCTGATAGGCTTGGCGGCGTTCCCCTGGAAGCCGTCGATGCGTTCGTTCCTCCTTCTCACCACCGCACTGGCCTGCGGCCTCCCCATCCCGGCCGCAGCGGCAGAAGCCGGCGCGAACTTCCATCTGACCGGCCATCCGGTCGGCGCCCTGGCGCTGGCGCTGTTCGTGCTCGCCTATGTGGCAGTGGTGCTGGAGGAGCACATCCGGATCGCCAAGTCCAAGCCGGTGATGCTGGCGGCCGCATTGATCTGGGGCCTGATCGCATGGCAGACCCGTGGCGGCGCCGGCGGCCCCGCGGCCGCGAGCGACGCCTTCCAGGCGATGTTCCTGGAGTACGCGGAGATCTTCTTCTTCCTGGTGGTGGCGATGACCTACGTCACCGCGATGGGCGAGCGCAACGTGTTCGAGGCGCTGCGCGCCGAACTCACCCGGCGCCGGCTGGGTTATCGCGCGCTGTTCTGGATCACCGGCGCGATCGCGTTCTTCATCTCGCCGGTGCTGGACAACCTCACCACCGCGCTGGTGATGTCGGCGGTGGTGCTTGCAGTGGGCGGGGGGCAGGCACGCTTCGCCACGCTGGCGCTGATCAACCTGGTGGTCGCGGCCAACGCCGGCGGAGCGTGGAGCGCGTTCGGCGACATCACCACGCTGATGGTGTGGCAGGCGCGCAAGGCGGAATTCTTCGATTTCTTCCGGCTGTTCCTGCCGTCCCTGGTCAACTGGCTGGTGCCGGCCGTCGCGATGCATTTCGCGCTGCCGAAAGGGCTGCCCGAATCGTTGCCCGGACGCGTGCACGTCAAACCCGGCGGCATCGGCATCTGCCTGACCTTCGCACTGACCATCGCGATCACCGTGGCCGGCAAGCAATGGCTGGGCATGCCGGCCGCCTACGGCATGCTCACCGGCCTGGCGCTGCTCAACCTGCTGGCCTCGCGCATCGACCGCAGCCAGCGACGCTACGCGCTGGCGCAAGGCACCGAGGAAGAGCCCTATTCGATCTTCCGCATCATCGCCAACGCCGAATGGGACACGCTGCTGTTCTTCTACGGCGTGTTCGGCTGCGTCGGCGGGCTGGCGGCGCTGGGCTACCTGGAGCTGGCCTCGCACACCGTCTACGGGGCGCTCGGCCCCACCGTTGCCAACGCCGCCATGGGCGTGCTCTCGGCGGTGATCGACAACATCCCGATCATGTATGCGGTGCTGCAGATGAATCCGCCAATGGACGAGGCGCAGTGGCTGCTGATCACCCTGACGGCCGGCGTCGGCGGCAGCCTGCTCTCGGTCGGTTCGGCCGCCGGCGTGGCGCTGATGGGCGCCTCCGGCGGGCGCTATACCTTCATGCGGCATCTGCGCTGGAGCTGGGCGATCGCGCTCGGCTACGTGGCGAGCATCGCCCTGCACCTGGCCCTCAACGGCAGCTGAGCCTGCCGGACCAAGCGAACAAACCATGCATCACGCCAGCGACATCCTGCTCACCCTGTTCGTGGTCTTCGTCGCCGCGCAGATCGGCGCCGAGATCGCCCAGCGCCTGAGGCTGCCCGGCGTGGTCGGCGAGATCGCCGCGGGCTGCGTGGTCGGCCCATCGCTGCTCGGCTGGATCACGCCCGAGCAGATCCTGCCCGGCACGCCGCTGGACGTGCTGGCCGAGATCGGCGTGGTGCTGCTGCTGTTCTCGGTCGGCCTGGAAACGCGGTTGGAAGACCTGAAGAAGGTCGGCAAGGTCGCGTTCCTGGTGGGTGTCCTGGGCGTGCTGATCCCCTTCGCGATGGGCGGCGTGTGGGCGCACGGCAGCGGTTTCGCCTGGGGCAAGTCGCTGTTCATCGCAGCCGCCTTCGTCGCGACGTCCGCCGGCATCACCGCACGCGTGCTGCAGGAACTGGGCGCGCTGCAACGGGTAGAGAGCAAGGTGATCCTCGGCGCCGCGGTGATCGACGACATCCTCGCCATGCTGCTGCTTGGCGTGGTGGTGTCGCTGCAGGACGGCGGCGGATTCGACCTGGCGAATCTGCTGGTGGTGCTCGGCAGCGCGGTCGGCTTCATCGTGCTGGTCGGGCTGGGCGGCGCGCGCGTGATGCGCTGGAACTCGACCTGGCTGGAGAAACCGCACAGCGCGCATTCTCCGCTGGCGATCGTGCTGGCGATCTGCCTCGGCCTGGCGTGGCTGTCCACCTTGCTCGGTCTGGCCGCGATCATCGGCGCCTTCCTCGCCGGCATGATCGCCTCGGAGACCCGCCAGCAGCATACGCTGGAAAAGCAGACCCAGCCGCTGCTGGCGCTGTTGACTCCGTTCTTCTTCGTCATCACCGGCAGCAAGATCGACCTGGCGCAACTGGGCAGTGGCGAAGCGGTGCTGATGCTGGCGATGGTCACTGTGATCGCCATCGTCTCCAAGCTCGCCGGCGGCTGGCTCGGCTCGCTGGCGTTGGGCCGGCGCAGCGCCGTCATCGTCGGTTTCGGCATGGTCCCGCGCGGCGAGGTGGGCGTGGTGGTCGCCAGCCTGGGGCTGGCCGCCGGCGTGTTCAGCGACCGCATCTACGCGATCATCGTGGCGATGTCGCTGCTTACCGCGATGGTCACCCCGCCGGTGCTGGCGTGGCTGCTGAAGCGTTATCCGGTCCCGCAGGAAATGCCGGACCACTGACCGCGTTCGTGAAGTCTCGGGCGGACTCCGCCTTGACGCCCGGTTGAAACCCGATCGATCAAAGTCGGCGCTCCATCCGGCCGGAACCGCCTCCATGAAAGCCACCCTCGTTCCCCTGGCAGCCGCCCTGGCGCTCGCCACCGCGCCCATGGCCCAGGCGCAATCCAGCAATCCGCAGGGCGGCGTGCTGGTCCGCTCCGACGGCATCTACCTGCGTTGCGACCAGTGCGGCACCGTGCAGAGCATCGAGCATACGGTCACCCAGGGCAGCGGCCACGGTACGGCGGGCGCAGTCATCGGCGCCATCGCCGGCGGCGTGCTGGGCAACCAGGTCGGCAAGGGCAAGGGCCGCAAGCTCGCTACCGTCGGCGGCGCGGTGGGCGGCGGTTTCGCCGGCCACGCCATCGGCAACCGCACCGGCAACGGCAACGACGCCTGGATGGTGCACCTGAAGATGGGCAACGGCACCGTCACCTCGGTGCAGGTCGCCGACGCCACCGGGATCCGCGAGGGCGATATCGTGCAGGTGGATGCGAACGGCAACATCACGCGGGTGAGGTAGCCAGCACCCACCCGTGTTGCGGCCGATCAACCCGCCCGCAGCTCGATGACCGGATGATGCCGCGCCAGCATCCGCTGCATGCGATCGATGTACGCCTGTCGCAACCGCACGGCCTTCTCGGCGTCCGAATCGTCCAGTTGCTCGGACCGGACGCGATCGCGATGCTCGATCTCCAGCGCCAGCAAGCGATAGGCCAGCGCCATTCTCTTCCGGATCTGCTCGTCTGTGGCCATGGTCATGCACCCAGCGGCCCGCGGGACGCCCATGCTACGCCGTATTCGTGACAGAAGGCGGTCGCGTTTGCGACCGGGTGGCTTGTCGGCAATCCCTGGCGCCTGGCCGGCGTCCAGCAGGTCCGAAACATACGAAGTATGACGGGACACCCTCCCCGGCACCGTAGGGGAAATCCGATCTTGCCGTGGGTGCGGGGCCGCCCATGGCGCCCGGCACGTGCCTTCACGCCAGAAAGGCTGTTGCCGAACAGACAAGCCAGCCGAGCAGTAGCGCTACAAGCAGAAGCGTTGCTGCCAAACCCGCGAGGTCGACCCAGTTCTCGATGCGCATTCGCCGAGCGCCACTCAGGAAAGCCGGCAGCTTGGCCATTCTTCCTTGCCGCCCGGTGACAGGGAGTTTTCAGTGGCGGATGATCGCGGCGGCGAACCAGCGGGCGTGATCCCATGCGCTGGCCAACCTGATGGTCGCGCGGTTATCCATCAGATTTTCCCTACACGGGAACACGTCGCCAGTCACACATCAGAAAGGGCCCGCGGCAGGACTATCCCTTGGCTCCAATGACGGAGCATCAGGGAGACGTCACATGAACGTACGACTGACCTGTTTGGCCATGGCCGTGGTCGCGGCAGGCTCGCTGTTCTCGATCAAACCGGCCCTCGCGCAGCCCAATTGCAACACCTGCATGCCTGCCTACTACGCCTGCGTGGACTCGGGAAGAACCGACTGCGACACCGCGTACGCGGTTTGCCTGCGATGGTGCCCGCTGGCCTCGGTTTCCGCACCCAAGCCGATCAAGCGCAGCAAGCCGCATGAAAGTGCGATCAGCAAGAAGGATACGCCCGCGCTGGTAGCTGCAGCAGGCTGACCCACTGGGGCCGCGCGTTGGCGCGCGGCCCTTTTGGCAGGCATGGACATGGCGCGGACCAGCCACGTCTACGCTCATCCTGCGGCGACGATTCCGGCGCCAGCGGATGCTTCCAGTCATACGGGCGTCGAGGGCGCCGGTCCTGTCGAAGGACGGATCGCAAAGTCTGGCGGAGAGAGTGGGATTCGAACCCACGGAAGGTTTGACCCTTCGCCGGTTTTCAAGACCGGTGCCTTAAACCGCTCGGCCATCTCTCCGTTGAGGTTGTGCGCCCGATCTCAGGCGAGGCGATCGAGGCCTCGCAAGTAGGGCTTGAGTGCGTCGGGAACGGTAATCGAACCGTCAGCGTTCTGGTAGTTCTCCATCACCGCGATCAGGGTGCGGCCGATGGCCAGGCCCGAGCCGTTCAAGGTGTGGACCAGCTCGGGCTTGCCGGTTTCCGGGTTGCGCCAGCGGGCCTGCAGGCGACGGGCCTGGAAGTCCTCGAAGTTGGAGCAGCTGGAGATCTCGCGGTAGGTGTTCTGGCTGGGCAGCCACACTTCCAGGTCGTAGGTCTTGGCCGAGCCGAAGCCCATGTCGCCGGTGCACAGGAGCATTTTGCGGTACGGCAGGTCGAGCAGTTGCAGCACCTTCTCGGCGTGGCCGACCATTTCTTCGAGCTGGGCGTAGGACTCGCCGGGCCGGGCGACGTGCACCATCTCGACCTTTTCAAACTGGTGCTGGCGGATCATGCCGCGCACGTCGCGGCCGTAGCTGCCGGCCTCGGCCCGGAAGCACAGGGTGTGCGCGGTCATGCGCAGCGGCAACGCGTCGGCGTCCTGGATGGTGTCGCGCACCAGGTTGGTCAGCGGAACCTCGGCGGTGGGGACCAGGTAGCGCTTGGCCTCGCCCACATGGGTGGCGAACAGGTCATCCTCGAACTTGGGCAATTGCCCGGTGCCCTGCATGCTCTCGGCGTTGACGATCACCGGCACGTTGCACTCGAGGTAGCCGTGCTCGGCGGTGTGCAGATCGAGCATGAACTGGCCCAGCGCACGGTGCAGGTGCGCCAGCTGCCCGCGCAGCACGGTAAAACGCGCGCCGGAGAGCTTGGCGCCGGCGTCGCCATCGAGCCAGCCGTGGCGCTCGCCCAGTTCCACGTGGTCCTTCACCGGGAAGTCGAACGTACGCACCACACCCCAGCGGGTGATTTCCTCGTTGTCGTGCTCGTCCCGGCCCAGCGGCACCGATTCGTGCGGAATGTTGGGGATGCCCAGCGCGATGCCGGCGAGCTTGCATTGCACCTCGCCCAGCGCCTGCTCGTTGGCCTTGAGCCTGTCACCGATGCCGGCGACCTCGGCCATCAGCGGGGCGACGTCCTCGCCCTTGGCCTTGGCCTGGCCGATCGCCTTGGAGCGGGTATTGCGCAGGTTCTGCAGCTCCTGCGTCTCGGTGGACAGCCGCTTGCGCTCGCCTTCCAGCGCTTCGACGGCGGCGACGTCCAGGTCGAAACCGCGGGTTTGCTTGAGGCGCGTGGCGGTGTCGGCCAGGCGCGAGCGCAGGAGGGCGGGGTCCAGCATGAATGGCAGTCCGTCGAAGTGCTTGAACCGTCGATTATCGCCGCGGGGGGCACGCGCTAGCAACGCGAACGCCCCGCCGACCGGCGGCGAGGCGCTTGCGGGGTCATGGCACGCGCGACGCTAAAGCGCGGATTTGCGCTCGCCGCGGCCGATCCACCAGGCCATCGCCGCGCCGGCAAGCAGCCAGCCGATCACCTGCTCGACCAGCGCGGCCACGGTGAAGCTGGCCGGGAAGCGGTACCAGTTCCAGTACGGAACCATGGTGCTGAACCAGGCGAACACGGCCGCTGCGAGGGCCAGGCCTAGCCGCCTGCCCAGGCCGAGCCCGGGCAGGCTCATGAGCGCCGCCAGCACCAACGCCGCCAAGGTGTCGGACACCCACTGCATCACCAGCGGACGGCCCATCTGGGTCATGTCCTCGCCCTGCGGCAGGTACACCACCCAGGCGTAGGGCGTTGTGCTGGCCTTGGCGGCATAGGCCTTGACCGCCGCTTCGTCGCCCATGGCGTCGGGGCCGAGCCAGGGCAGGATATAGACGCCCGGCTCGTTGCCGAGGCCCTCGTGCAGGCTGGACAGCACCACATCCTCATGGATGGGCGGATGGATGCCCGGATTGCCCAGCCCCAGCGCCATGTGCGCCACGGCGCCCCAGATGAACATCACGATGCCGCCGATCAGTGCCGCGATCAGGATACGCATGGTGCTCCCTCCCCGGTGGGTGGGCTGAGCCTAGGGATCCTGCGGGCGAAAGATCAAGGGCTTTCGCCTGGTTCCTACCCCAGGGAAAAGGAGCTAGGAACCTCGCGCCCGGCGGCGGGCTTCGCGCAGGGCGAGCAGCTTTTCGCGCAGCTTCTGCTCCAGGCCGCGGTCGACCGGCTCGTAGAACACCGTGCCTTCGAGGGCATCGGGCAGGCATTGCTGGTCGAGGGCAATGCCGCCCTTGGCATCGTGGTCGTACTGGTAGCCCTTGCCGTAGCCCAGCCCCTTCATCAACTTGGTGGGCGCGTTGCGCAGGTGCATCGGCACCTCGAGCGTACCGGTCTCGCGCACGGCGGCGCGGGCCTTGTTGTAGGCCATGTAGGCGGCATTGCTCTTCGGCGCGATGGCCAGCCAGATGGCCAGTTGCGCCAGGCCCAGCTCGCCCTCGGGGCTGCCCAGCCGCTCGTAGGTATCCCAGGCGTCCAGCGCCATGCGCCAGGCACGCGGCTCGGCCAAGCCGACGTCCTCCACCGCCATGCGCGTCATGCGGCGGGCGAGGTAAAGCGGGTCGCAGCCGCCGTCGAGCATGCGGCAGAGCCAGTACACGGCGGCATCCGGGTCGGACGAACGCACGGATTTGTGCAGCGCCGAGATCTGGTCGTAGAACTGCTCGCCGCCCTTGTCGAAGCGGCGCGTGCGATCGGCCAGCACCTGCGTCAGCGTCGCCTCGTCGATGCGGCCGTGGTCGGCCAGTTCCGCGGCGATTTCCAGCAGGGTGAGTCCGCGACGCACGTCGCCGTCGGCGGCCTGGGCGATCAGCTTGAGCGACTCGGGTTCGACCTCGAGGTGCAGCCGGCCCAGGCCACGCTCATCGTCGGCCAGCGCGCGCTCCAGCGCGGCGACGATGGCGTCCGCCGACACCGCCTCCAGCACGTGCACGCGGCAGCGCGAAAGCAGCGCGGAGTTGAGCTCGAACGACGGGTTCTCGGTAGTGGCGCCGACGAACACGATCACGCCGCGTTCGATGTGCGGCAGGAAGGCATCCTGCTGGGCCTTGTTGAAACGGTGCACCTCGTCCACGAACAGCACGGTGCGGCGGCCCTGGGCGAAATTCGCTTCCGCCTCGGCCAGCGCCTTGCGCACGTCCGGCAGGCCGGAAAGCACGGCGGAAATCGCGCGGAAGTCGGCGTCGGCATAGCGCGCCACCAGCAGCGCCAGCGTGGTCTTGCCGCAGCCGGGCGGTCCCCACAGCACCATCGAGTGCACCCTGCCCGCTTCCAGCGCGCGACGCAGCGGCGAGTCGGTGGCGGTCAGGCGCGGCTGGCCGACGATCTCGTCGAAGCTGCGCGGGCGCATGCGCTCGGCCAGCGGCTTGAGCGCATCGGACTCGGGGAATAGGGAGGCGTTCTGGGGCATCCGCGCGATCATAACGCCCGTCGCGTGGTGGGCGGCGTGGTGGGATGCGCCGTGTCGCGGCCCTTCGGTTGCGCAGGGTACGGCGTTACGGAACGGCCGTGCGCTGGCGGTAGAGGCTGTAGAGGACGCCACACAGGCCGGTCAGCGTGGCCGGGATCAGCAGCGAATGTTCCTTGAGGTGCCCGAACAGGATCGCACCGGCCATGCCGCCGAGCATGAAGGTGGCGATCACCAGCACGCACACGCGCACTCGCAACGTATCCACTTCGAGGCCGCGCAGGTGGTGGCCAAGGTAGATCCCCAGGTCGGTGAACATGCCCGAGACGTGGGTGGTGCGGAACACCATGCCGCTGTAGGTGCTGACCATGCCGTTCTGCAGCCCGCACGCCATCGAGGCCAGCCACAGCCCGGCCGACCACTGCCGGTCCAGCAACGGTACCGCGGCGAACAGCAGCAGCGACTCGAGCATCAACGCCACGCCGTAAGGACGGCCGAGCTTGAGCGTGCTCTTCTGCACCAGCGCGCCGCTCAGCATGGCACCGACCACGAACGCCAGCAGCGACAGCGCCCAGTGCACCGTTTCGACCGTGTCGGCGGTGCCCAGCGCGATGCCGAGCAGCGTGGTCGAGCCGGTCAGGTTGGTGATCGATTGGTGGCGAAAACCCATGTACCCCGCGGCATTGACCATGCCCGCGATGAAGGCGAGCGCGCCGCCGCCGATCCACGCCCAGCGCGGAAGCTGGCGCAACACGGGCATGGCCGGATCAGTCCTTCAGCGGATGGGTGGTCATCACCGGCAGGTCGCCGATGACGTCGGCGCCCGGCGGCGGCGTGAAGTTGAAGGTGGATGCCGGAAGATCGACATTGCGCTGCCAGTCGGAGAAGCGGATGTCGGTGATGGCGCCGAGCTGGTCCTGGAACACCATGCGCTTGAGGCCGGCGGCGTCGAAGCCCAGGTCGGCGTAACCGAACTGCGGATCCTTCGCCTTCGAGGTCAGGCGCAGCCAAGCAAGACCGTCACGCTCGCCCTGCTCGGTCACCTTGAAGTCGCGATCGAGCTGCTTGAGGTCGGTGATCACGGTGAGCGGGCTGTGCGCCTCTTCGGTGCTCTGCACGCGCACGGTGACCTGTTCCAGCTCCGGGTCGTACAGCCACACGCGACTGCCGTCGGCGACGATGGTCTGCTTGTAGGGCGCGAGCGTGTCCCAGCGGAATTCGCGCGGCGCTTCGAGCGCGAGCGTGCCGGAGCTGCTCTTGGCGCCCTGCCCGCTGGCGTCGGTGAGGGTCTGGGTGAAGTTGCCCTTGAGCGAGTGCAGGCCTTCGGCGAAGGCGTCCAGCCGCTGGCGTGCAGGGCCGGTGGCGGCATGGGCCAGGCTCACCAAAGACAAGGCGAGCGAGGCAAGGAAGATGGCGACGAGGCGGTTCATGAAGGCCCTGTTCCTTGAGAACGTGCAGGGAAAGTCTGGATGACGGTGGCTTAATCGCGGCTCAAGGTGATTGTAGGGCGCGGATGCGTCGCGGTCGCAGGGAATGGTTTATCGCTAAGCGGCCCCTCACCCCAACCCACTCCCCGAAGGGGGGAGGGAGCGGGTCTGCGAAGGTTTGGGAGCGGATCTGCGAAGGTCGGGACCGCGGTGGCTTTTGAGCCCTCCCCTCCGGGGGGAGGGTTGGATGAGGGGCGGGGCTTGCGACGAGGCTTCGAGCTTGCGCTCCGAATCTTCCCATCCGCCCTTCGCACCGATCCCCGCAAGCGGAGAAGTAGATCATCACTTCGGAGGTGGCGGGGCGAGCACTTCGCGGTTGCCGTTGTGCTGCGGCGCGCTGACCACGCCGTCCTGCTCCATCTGCTCGATCAGCCGCGCGGCGCGGTTGTAGCCGATGCGCAGATGGCGCTGCACGCCCGAGATCGACGCGCGGCGGGTCTGCGTGACGACGGCCACGGCCTTGTCGTAGAGCTGTGCGTCGGCGTCGCCGCCTTCCTCGCCGTCCTGCGGCAGGCCCGAGTCGTTGATGAACTTGCCATCGCTGGTGGCCTGCACTTCCTCCAGCACGCCTTCGATGTACTGCGGCGCGCCCTGCGCCTTGAGCCAGGCGACCACGCCGTGCACCTCGTGGTCGTCGACGAAGGCGCCGTGCACGCGTTCGGGCGTGGCGGTGCCGGGCGGCAGGTAGAGCATGTCGCCATGGCCGAGCAGCGCTTCGGCGCCGGACTGATCGAGAATCGTGCGCGAGTCGATCTTGCTGGACACCTGGAACGCGATGCGGGTCGGGATATTGGCCTTGATCAGGCCGGTGATCACATCCACAGACGGGCGCTGCGTGGCCAGCACCAGGTGCACGCCGGCGGCGCGCGCCTTCTGCGCCAGGCGGGCGATCAGCTCTTCCACCTTCTTGCCGACGATCATCATCATGTCGGCGAATTCGTCGATGATGATGACGATGTAGGGCAGCGGCTCGAGCGGCTCGGCCGCCAGGTTGGGCATTTCGGGATTCGGGCGGAACAGCGGGTCGAGCAGCGGTTGCCCGGCCGCCTCGGCGTCCTTGACCTTCTTGTTGAAGCCGCCCAGGTTGCGCACGCCCACCGCAGCCATCAGCCGGTAGCGGCGTTCCATCTCGGCGACGCACCAGCGCAGTGCGTTGGCCGCTTCCTTCATGTCGGTCACGACCGGTGCGAGCAGGTGCGGGATACCCTCGTAGACCGAGAGCTCCAGCATCTTCGGGTCGATCATGATCATGCGCACGTCTTTCGGGCTCGCCTTGTAGAGCAGCGAGAGCACCATCGCGTTGACCGCGACGGACTTGCCCGAACCGGTGGTGCCGGCCACCAGCAGGTGCGGCATCTTGGCGAGGTCCGTCACTACCGGTTTGCCGCCGATGTCCTTGCCCAGTGCCAGCGCCAGCGGTGACTTCATCTGGTCGTACTTGTCCGAGCGCAGGATCTCGGAGAGATAGACGATCTGCTTGCGCGTGTTAGGGATCTCCAGGCCGATCACGTTCTTGCCCGGGATCACGTCGACCACGCGCACACTCACCACCGACAGGCCGCGGGCGATGTCCTTGTCCAGGCTGGACACCTGCGAGCCGCGCACGCCGGCGGCCGGTTCCAGTTCGAAGCGGGTGATCACCGGGCCGGGATAGACGCCGACCACCTTGGCCTCGATGCGGAAATCCTTGAGCTTGAGCTCGACCTGGCGCGAGAGCACTTCGAGCGTCTCTTCCGAATAGCCCGGGCCCTGCTCCGGCGCTTCGTCGAGCAGCGACAACGGCGGCAGTTCGCCGGGCTGAGAGGCGCCCACGAACAGCGGGATCTGCGTTTCCAGTTTCGCGCGCTCGCTCTTGGCCACCGGCGCCGGCGGCGTCTCGATGCGCACCGGCTCGCGCTTGGCCTGCTTCACCGCCTCGGCCTTCTTGACGACGTCGCGCTCGGCGCGCGCCTGCTGCGCCTTGGCCACTTCCGGCGCCTGCTTGAGCTTGCCACGCAGCCAGCCGAATACGGCCAGCGTGCCCTGCCCGGTCCAGTCCATCACCTTGAACCAGGACAGGCCGGTGGCCAGCGTCACCGCGATCAGGAACAGCGCCAGCAGGAGCAGCGGCGCGCCCTTCTCGCCGAACGCCTGCAGCACGCCATGGCCGACCCACTGCCCGATGATGCCGCCCACGCCCTGCGGCAGCACCGGCTCGGTGAAGTTCAGGTACAGCAGCGCCGGCGCGGTGATGAAGAAGAACACGAAGCCGATCAGCCGTAGCGAGGACTCCCAGGGATGCTCGGCCTCCTCGCCGCGCTGGCGCAGCACCTGCACGCCCAGCAGCAGGAACAGCAGCGGGAAGCAGTAGGACACCCATCCGAAGATGTAGCGCAGCAGGTTGGCGATGTTGGCGCCCACGGCACCGCCGAAGTTGCGCGCGTGATCGACCGTACCGACATGGCCCCAACTGGGATCCTGGTCGTTGTAGCTGGCCAGGCAGACCAGCAGGTAGACCGCCAGCGGCAGCAGCAGCAGCGCGCCGGCTTCGCGCAGGCGGCGCTTGGCCTCTTCGCTGAGGCCGGCCGGTTCGGGTGCTTTCTTTACGTTTGCTGCGCTTCGCGCCACCAGAGTGGATTCCCCTCGAGACTTCGCCCCAAGTCTACACAGGGCGTTGAGGGGGTAGAAGCTTGATTTTTCTGGAAAGGCGCAGGTTTCCGGAAGCTCCTCTCCCGCCGGGAGAGAAGAGATCCGGGCGGGGCGCGATGTCACGCTCCGCCCGACCCTCGTCCGCCTGTGGGCACCCTCCCACGAAGCGGGAGGGTGCCTAGGTCAGGCGCCGAGGCTCAGGCCATGCCCTGCAGCGCGGGATGCACCAGCTTGCCGCCGTCGACGTTGATGCCGCCGGCCAGCGGGGCATGTTCGCGCCACTGGTTGCCGGCCGCCAGGCGCTGCACGTACGGCAGGATCGCCGCGGAGATCGCCAGCGAGGAGGTCTGCGGCACTGCGCCCGGCATGTTGGTCACGCAGAAATGCGTCACGCCGTGCACGTCGTAGGTCGGCTCCTTCCAGGTGGTCGGCTTGGAAGTTTCGAAGCAGCCGCCCTGGTCGATCGAGATGTCGACCAGCACGGAGCCCTTCTCCATGGTCTTGACCATCGCCTCGGTAACCACGCGCGGGGCCTTGGCGCTGGGGATCAGCACGGCGCCGACGACCAGGTCGGCATCACGCACTTCCTTCGCCACCGACGACTCGTAGGCGTACAGCGCAGTGACGTTCGGGCCCATCGCCATCATCTCGGCGAGGCGGTCCTGGCGCTTGTCGAACACCACCACGTTGGCGCCGGCAGCGGCGGCCAGCGCGGCAGCGTTGCCACCCGCGGCGCCGGCGCCCAGCACCACGACCTTGCCACGTGGCGTGGAAGCCATGCCGCCGAGCAGCTTGCCCTTGCCGCCCTGCGGACGATGCAGCAGCGTGGTGCCGATCTGCGTGGCGATGCGGCCGGCGATCACCGACATCGGCAGCAGCAGCGGCAGGCCGCCGTTCTCCTCCACCGACTCGAACGCCACGCCGGTCAGGCCGATCTCGAGCAGGCGCTTGGTCAGTTCCGGCTCGGCGGCCAGGTGCAGGTAGCAGAACAGCAGGTGGTGCTTCTTGAGCAGGGCCAGGTCGCCGGCGATCGGCTCCTTCACCTTGACGATCAGCTCGCCCTTCTCGTACAGCGCCGCCGCATCGGGAACGACCTTGATGCCTTCGCTGGTGTAGTCGGCGTCGGAGAAGCCGCTCTTCTCGCCCGCGCCGGCCTGGATGAACACCTCGTGGCCGCGGCGGACCAGATCGGCGGCGGCGGCGGGGACGAGGGCAACGCGACCCTCGAGAGTCTTGGTTTCGGAGGGAATACCGATACGCATGGCAGTAGACGATCCTGTGGGGTTGGGCCGGCGCAAGCGCGTCAGCGGAGTGGGAAAGCCATCGAAGCGGAACCTTGAATCGCCGTTCACCCTTCCCCATCCTTGGCGGGTTCCAGCACGCCGTCCCGGTGGCCGGCGACGTAACACAGCCGGAAGCCGGGCGAATAGCGATCAAAGCCACCAGCAAACCCAAGGATTATAACGATGAGCACCCCCAAGCACAGCCGCCTGCTGATCCTCGGCTCCGGCCCGGCTGGCTACACCGCCGCGGTGTACGCCGCGCGTGCCAACCTCAAGCCGACGCTGGTCACCGGCCTGCAGCAGGGTGGCCAGCTGATGACCACCACCGAGGTGGACAACTGGCCGGGTGACGTCGAGGGCCTGCAGGGCCCCGCGCTGATGCAGCGCATGGCCGAACACGCCGAGCGCTTCCACACCGAGATGATCTTCGACCACATCCACTCGGTGGACCTCAACCAGCGCCCGTTCCGCCTGAAGGGCGACTCGGGCGAATACACCGCCGACGCGCTGATCGTCGCCACCGGCGCCACGGCCAAGTACCTGGGGATCGCCAGCGAGGAGAAGTTCAAGGGCCGCGGCGTGTCCGCCTGTGCCACCTGCGACGGCTTCTTCTTCCGTGAGCAGGACGTGGTGGTGGTCGGCGGCGGCAACACCGCCGTGGAAGAGGCGCTGTATCTGGCCAACATCGCGCGCAAGGTCACCCTGGTGCACCGCCGCGACAAGCTGCGCGCCGAAAAGATCATGCAGGACAAACTCTTCGAGAAGGCCGCCGCGGGCAAGATCGAGCTGGTCTGGAACAGCACCATCGACGAGGTGCTGGGCGACGATTCGGGCGTCACCGGCGTGCGCGTGAAGGACGTCAATTCCGGCGCCACGCGCGACATCGAGGCGACCGGCTTCTTCGTCGCCATCGGCCATACGCCCAACACCGGCATCTTCGAGGGCCAGCTCGAGATGCACGACGGCTACATCAAGATCAGGAGCGGCACCAGCGGCATGGCCACGCTTACCTCGGTGCCGGGCGTATTCGCCGCCGGCGACGTGGCCGACCACGTCTACCGCCAGGCGATCACCTCCGCCGGCTTCGGCTGCATGGCTGCACTGGATGCCGAGCGCTGGCTGGATCAGCAGCACATGATCGGCTGAGTCGTATTCCGTAGGGTGAGGTTCCCCTCACCGCCGGCATGCCGCTGAAGCCCACCCTGTGAAAGCCGGCCGAAACGGACAATAAAAAAGCCCCATGCCGAGGCATGGGGCTTTTTATTTACCTCAAGACGCGAGGAGTGCGGATCAGGCCGCCACTTCCACGCCCGAAGCCTGGGCACCCTTCGGGCCCTGGGTGACTTCGAACTTCACGCGCTGGCCTTCCTGCAGGCTGCGGAAGCCCTTGGAGTTGATGGCCGAGAAATGGACGAACACGTCCTCCCCGCCGTCTTCAGGCGCGATGAAGCCAAAGCCCTTGGCGTCGTTGAACCACTTGACCGTACCGAAACGCATTGCGTGAACCTCTGACTAGGACTGGATGCACCAAGGCTGGAGCCGGACCACCGTTTCCCCTTGGTCAGCCGCCCCTGGCACGGGCGAAAGTATCAGCATGTTTATGGGCAAAGCGCAATATGCGGAATTAACTTTCTGCCTAAAGCCATTAGCTGATTAGGACAGCATTGCCCGGAGCAGAAGCGGCACTTGCGCCGTGGCAGCCGCCAGGTGGGCGAAAATCTCCTCGATGCTGATTTCTGCCTCGTCGCCGCAACCGGCGGCGAAGTTGGCTACCAGGGCCAGGCAGGCGTAGTCGAGCTCCAGTTCGCGCGCCAGGGCGGCTTCGGGCATGCCGGTCATGCCGACCAGGTCGCAGCCGTCGCGCTTCATGCGGGCGATCTCGGCGCGGGTCTCCAGCCGCGGCCCCTGGGTGGCGCCGTAGCAGCCGCCGTCGACCACCGCGATGCCCGCCCTGCCCGCCGCATCCAGCAGCGCCTGGCGCAACGAAGCGGTATAGGGCTCGCTGAAGTCGATGTGCCTGACCTCGACCCCTTCGGCATCGCAGAAGCTGGTGATGCGTCCGTGGGTGTAGTCGATCAACTGGTCCGGTACCACCAGCACGCGCGGCCCCATGTCGGCGCGGATGCCGCCGACCGCGTTGACGCCGATCACCCGCCGCGCACCCAGCGCATGCAGCGCCCACAGGTTGGCGCGGTAGTTGACCCGATGCGGCGCCAGCGTATGGCTTTCGCCGTGGCGCGCCAGGAAGGCCAGCCGCTTGCCGGCGAAATCGCCCAGGACGACCTCGCCCGAGGCCGGGCCATAAGGGGTGTCCATCGCGCGCCGGCTGGCGTTCTCCAGGCCCGGAAACTGGTACAGCCCGCTGCCGCCGATGACGGCGAGATCGATGGTCGGTTCGGTCATGGTCGTTCCCCGGCTCATTCGGACTTCAGGGCATAGATGGCCGGCAGGTTACGGCCCTGCTCGTAGTAGTCCATGCCGTAGCCGAACACGTAGCGGTCGGGCAGCTCCACGCCGTTGAAGTCCGAGGCGATGCCCTCCACGCAACGGTCGTGCAGCTTGCGGCACAGGCTGGCGATCAGCACGCGCTTCGCGCCGCGCTTCATGCAGTCGTCGCGCACGGCCTTGAGCGTGTGCCCCTCGTCCAGGATGTCGTCCACCAGCAGCACCGTGCGCCCGGCCAGCGCCGCCTGTGGCTCGCGCAACCAGCACAGGTCGCTGCCGGCGGTGGCGCCGCGGTAGCGGGTGGCGTGGACGTAGTCGAATTCCAGGTCGGTGCGGATCGACAAGGCCAGTTGGCCGGCGAACATCAGCGCGCCGTTCATCACGGTCAGGAACACCGCCCGCTCGCCGTCCAGGGCGGCGTCGATGCGCCGGCCCAGATCGGCGATCACGGTTTCCAGTTCGGCGCGCTCGAACAGCACCTCGGCGTTGGCCAGCGCCTGCGCCAGCGGGGGAAGCGGAGTGGTCATGCGTTTCCTTCGGGTTCGTCGAGCGCGGTGATCCGCGCGATGAAGCGGTCGCGTTGCGGGTTGTCCAACAGGCCTTCCCAGGTGGCGCCGATGGCGCCGCGCAGCGGCGCGAGGCGCTCCATGGCGTCCTCGGACGGCGGCGGCAGCGCGGCGATCGCCTCGTCCACCACCTCGGGGAAGCAGGCCAGCACCAGGTCGCAGCCGGCGGCGAGGTGCGCCTCGACGCGCGCGCCCACGCCACCGGCGGCGCCCGCCGCGGCCATGCTGATGTCGTCGCTGATGACGACGCCGGCAAAGCCCAGCTCGCCACGCAGGATGTCCTCGATCCACACCCGCGAGAAACCGGCCGGGCGGTCGTCGACCGCCGGATAGACCACGTGCGCCATCATCACCGCCTCGGCATGCGCCTCGATCGCCTCGGCGAACGGGCGCAGGTCGGCATCCATGATCGCTTCCAGCGGACGCGGATCGACGGCCTGCGCCTTGTGCGTGTCGGCGGCCACCGAGCCGTGCCCGGGAAAGTGCTTGAGTACGGCCGCCATGCCGCCCAGATGCATGCCGCGCACGTAGGCCTGGGCCAGCTCGCCGGCAACGGCGGGGTCTTCGTGGAAGGCGCGCGGACCGATCGCGGCGCTGCCGCGGGCCAGGTCCACCACCGGCGCGAAGCTGAAATCCACGCCGCAGGCGCGCAGCTCGCTGGCCATCACCCAGGCGTGCTCCTCGGCCAGGCGCACGGCGTTCTCGTGATCCCGCGCGTAGGTCGCGCCGATCTTCGAAAGCGCCGGCAGGCGCGTGAAACCATCGCGGAAACGCTGCACCGGGCCGCCTTCCTGGTCGACCGCGACGAGCAGAGGGTCGCCGCCAACTTCGCGGATCGATTCCACCAGCGCCATCAGCTGCTCGCGGTCGGCGTAGTTGCGCGCGAACAGGATGACGCCGGCCACGCCCGGCGCCACCAGCCACTCGCGCTCGCGCGGCTCCAGTGCCAGTCCGGCCAGGCCGATCAGCAACATGCCTGCTCTCCTGCGGCTTCCGCTCCGTCGGCAGCGGCACGCTCGGCCTCCGACCAGCGGGCGAACGGGTGCGTGATCAGGTTGACGTTGTAGTAGCGCCCCAATGCGCTGACTTCCCGACCGAGCCATGCGGGGCGTGGAAACGCGGCGTCCACCGCGGGAAGCTCCACCTCGGCCACCACCAGGCCGGCGTTGTCGCCGAGGAATTCGTCGATCTCGAACAAGGTACCGTCGACCTCGACATGGTGGCGGATCTTTTCCAGCACGCCGTCACACAGGGTGGCGAGCATCGTCTCGGCATCGTCCGGCGGCACCGGGTATTCGAACTCGGCGCGCTCGATGCCCAGCGTGGCGCTCTTGATGTTCAGCCATGCCTGTCCACCCGCGCGACGCACGCGTACCGAGGCGCGCGCCAGGCCTTCGTGCAGCGCCTGCGCACCGACCAGGTAACCCTGCGCGATCCGTTCGCTGCGCACGATGACCGGGCGCCAGCTTTCGTCGGCCAACAGGAATTTGCGTTCGATCTCGGTGGCCATCGGCAGCCATGCATCCGGGAGGATCGCCAAGCATAGGCGCACACGCCCGTCGTGGCGAGGTAGAGGGCGCCCTACCGGCGCTCGAACAGCGCAATCGATTCGACGTGCGCGGTGTGCGGGAACATGTCCATCACGCCCGCGGCGGCGAGTTCGAATCCGTGGCGATTCACCAGCAGACCGGCGTCGCGCGCCAGCGAGGCCGGATGGCAGGACACGTAGACGATGCGGTCGGTGCCCTTGCGCGGCAGGTAGTCCAGCACCTGCTCGGCGCCGGCACGCGGCGGATCGAGCAGGATCTTGTCCCACGCGGCCCGCGCCCAGGCGCTGCCGCGCTGGTCCTCGAACAGGTTGGCGACATGGAACTGCGCGTTGGCGATGCCGTTGCGCGCGGCGTTGGCGCCGGCGCGCTCGACCAGCCCATGCTCGCCCTCGACGCCGGCGACCTCGGCCACGCGCCGCGCGATCGGCAGGGTGAAATTGCCCAGGCCGCAGAACAGGTCGAGCACGCTGTCGCCCGGCTGCGGGTCGAGCAGTTCCAGCGTGCGCGCCAGCATGCGCCGGTTCATGCCGGCGTTGACCTGCACGAAGTCCAGCGGCTGGAACTCCAGTTCGACGTCGGCCACGCCCTCGCCCGCCGGCAGCCGGAAGGTCAGCCGCGGCTGCTCCGGCCACAACGGGTGCACGCTGCTGACGCCGCCGGGCTGCAGGTAGATGGTGAAGCCGTGCGCCTGGCCGAAGGCGGCCAGCGCCTGCGTGTCGCGCTCGCTCAGCGGCTTGAGGTGCCGGAACACCAGCGCGATGGTGTCGTCGCCGGCGGCGAACTCGATCTGCGGGATGTCGTTGGCTGCGTCCATGCCGCCGATCAGTTCGGCGAGCTGGCCGATCCTGCCGCCCAGCGAGGGATGCACCACGTCGCAATGCGCGATGTCGGCGACGAAGCGCGGGTTGGATTCCTCGCGGAAGCCGACCAGCACGCGTCCCTTCTTTGCCACCGCGCGCACCGACAGGCGTCCCTTGCGGCGGTAGCCCCAGGGCGCGTCGGTGAGCGGCTCCAGCCAGCGCCTGGGTTCGACCTTGCCGATGCGCGCGAAATTGTCGGCCAGCACGCGCTGCTTGGCCTCGATCTGCGCCGGCGCGTCCAGGTGCTGCAGCGAGCAGCCGCCGCACTGGCCGAAATGGGCGCAGCGCGGTTCGACTCGGTGCGGCGAGCGCTCCAGTACTTCCAGCGTTTCGGCCTCGTCGAAGTTGCGGTGGCGCTTGCGGATGCCCAGACGCACCTGCTCGCCCAGCAGCGCGCCGCTGACGAACACGGTCTTGCCGTCGATGCGGGCGACGCCGCGGCCGTCGTGGGCCAGGTCGGTGATGGTGGCTTCGAACTCTTTCATGGGCACTCGCAAAACGCCTGCGCCCGGATCGGCGACCCGGGCGCAGTGGGCAGGACTGAAGAAGACCGGGCGCGGCTTACTTGCGCTTCCAGGCGCCCGAAGCGTCCTGATAATACCAGCCGCCGTGCGCGCGCTCGCTCCAGCCCTTGGCGAAGGTGGAACGGATCTGCGACTCCCATTCCGGATGGCCGTTGGCACGGGCGATCTCGCGGTACAGCGAGTTGCGGTCGGTGTTCTCGTCGGCCACCGCGGCGTTGGCCTGCGCGCGCTGGCTGAGCGGGATCTTGCCCGCATCGTGCACGGCGACCAGGCCGTCGCGGGTGAAGCCGATCGCACCACTGTCGAGCAGCGCCTTGAGCGTGCTCTTGAAACGCGCCTGCATGCGCCCGCGGATCGCCTCGGTCGCCGGCGTCTGCACGCGGATGTCGGGCGTGTTGGCGGCGTAGGCGGCCGGCACCAGCAGGTCGAGCAGCATGGCCGAGGGCTGCACCGGCGGCTGGCTCTGCGGCGCGGGCGTCGGCTTGGCGTCCTGCGCCGGCGCGGCGCCCTGGTCGATCACCGTGCCGATGAAGCGGTCGGCGGCCTTCTGCGCGGCGGCCTCGGGGAAATACACGTTGATCGTGACGCAGCCGACCAGGGCGACCATCGCGGTGGTCAGCAGGGCGTAGACGAACTTGCGCATGAGGAGCTCCTGGGGTGTGGGCGGCGTGCGATCAGCGGACCTGCGGACCGCCGCCTTCGGTGGCGGCCTTCAGCCGGCTCACCAGGGTAGGCCAGTCGACCTCGTGCTGATGGCCGATGACCTCGAGGTGCGGCAAGCCGCTGCCTTCGACGATAGTGTATCCGTCGCCGGCATTCTCCAGCCCGCCCATGTGGCAGACGGTGCCGGCGAGCGTGCAGTTGAGCCCGATGCGCTTGTAGCCGAAGGTCTTGAAGAGCTTCAGCACGGCCCCCTGCAGGCCCGCGGCGATGCCACCGCCGCCCACCGCGGTGAGGTTGTTGACCGCGCGTTGGCTGATCCGCCCACCCTCGTCGGCCAACAGGTGCGCCTCGAACGCGACCGGATGCCAGTCGACCAGCCGCAGGTTGGCGATGCTGCCGTTGAGCGGGCCGGTGATGCTGCCGAAGTCGAACACGCTGGTGATCGCGCCCAGGTCGAGCTGGCGCAGGCTGACGTCCGCCGCGAGCACCGGGCTGGGACCGAACGGCTGCGCCAGCGCGAGCTGGGTGATATCGACGAAGCCGTCGAACACGTTGACCGACAGGCCGCCGGAGAGCTCCACCGTGTCGTCCGCCCAGCGCAGCGACGGAATCGCACCGCCCAGCGTGCCGGGGAACTGCGGCCAGCCCATCGCCTTGCTGAAGGCGGCCATGTCCACGCCGGTGACCGCCAGCGACGTTTCCAGCCGCTTGCCTTTCGCTGCCGCCGGCCGCCAGTCGAGTTGCCCCAGGCGCACCGTGCCGCCGAGCAGCGCCATCGCCAGCGGCTGGGTCAGCCCCAGCGTGCCGGCCTGGCTGCGCCATTGGCCCTTGGCCGGCCCGAACGGCAGGCGGTACAACTGCATTGCGCGCCAGCCCAGCGTGGTGGCCGGGCGGTCCGCCTGCGCAGACCAGTCCAGCCCGCCGTTCAAGTCGTCGACCGCCAACCGGCCATCAGCGGTCGCCAGGTCCAGGTGGTCGGCGGTGAAGGCGAAGCCGTGCGGGCCGTCCTCGCGCAGGTCGAGATTGCCGCTCAGCGCGCCGGCCATCTGCACGTCGTGCAGGCCGAGCGTCGCCAGCCAGGCCGAGCCGTAACGGTCGTAGGCGGCGGGGAAGCGGGCCTGGAAGCGCTCCAGGCGCAGCTTGTCCAGGTTGCCCTTGGCGTCGAAGGCGAGCGCGCCGTCCAGTTGCAGCGCGTCGGTGTCGTTCACGCGCAGCCGCTGGATCGCAAAGGCGCCGCCGGCAGCGGTCGCCGCCACGTTGAGCTGGACCGGGTGATCGGGCAGCTTCGCGTAGATCGGCCCGAGCAGCAGTTCGCCGCCGCGCAGGGTGGCGTCCAGGGTCAGCCGCGCCGGCCCGCCCTGCGTGTCGATGCCCAGCCGGCCGCTGCCATCGACGCCCTGCCCGGCCAGCGTGCCGGCGGGGGTATCGAAACCCACGCCGTCCAGGCTGAACTCGCCGGACGACTGGATGCCGTCGTCGTGCACGTCCAGTGCCAGTTCGGCATCCAGCCGGCCGCCCGTGGGCCGGCCGGACCAGACCGTGCCGAGCAGGCCGGCCAGCCAGTCGGCCGGCAGGTTCTTCAGGGTGATCTGGGCGTGGCTGGTCTGGTCCAGCGGCACCCACGCGCTCGCCTTCGCCGCGGCCTGCGCGATGTCGGCCTGCAGCGTGTTGGCGCGTTCGTCGATCACCAGGCGCACGTCCGAACGGCCCAGCGCACCACCCGGTGCACCACGCAGGGCGAGGGTGCCGTCCAGCATCCAGCGCATCTGCAGGTCGCGCGTGAGCACGCCTTCCAGGTCCAGTCCCACCCGGCGCCAGCCCATCGCCGCGACGTCCGCCCGCGCCGCATGCAGCTTGAGCGCGAGGGCACCCTTGCCGTCATCGCCGATGTGCAGGCTGACCTGCTGCAAGCGCACGCCCGGCATCGCGACCACCTTGGCGGTCAGGTCGACGTCCGCCCGCGCCGGTGCCGCCCACGCGGCGACGGCGAGCAGGCCCAGGCAAAGCAGCAGGCGGCAGGACAGGGAAAGCATGTGCCATCATTCTGCCAAACCCAGATGAACGACACGGATTTCGTCATGCACACCGCCGCCTTCCAGCGTCTGGCGCCGCCTGCCGCCAACCTTCCACGCCCTTACGTGCTGGTGGCCGACGACGATCCCGCCAGCCGGCGTTTCCTTGGCGATGGCCTGCGTGCACTGGGTGCCCGGGTGCACGAATGCGATGACGGACAGATGGCGCTGGCGCGCGCAGCCATCGAAACCTTCGACCTGTTGCTGCTGGACTGCCGCATGCCCGGTGCCGGCGCCCGCGACGTGCTGGCCGCGCTGCGCGCCGATGCCGAAGCCCGTTCGGCCGACGCCCTGGCGGTCGCGACCAGCGCCGACGTATCCCTCGAGGATCGCCAGCGGCTGCTGGCTGCCGGCTTCAGCGACGTGCTGCTCAAGCCCTGCCAGCTCGATGCGCTGCGCCCGCTGCTCACGCTCGCCCGCAGCAGCGGACGCCACGCGCCGCTGCTCGACGATGCGGCCGGGCTGGCCAGCAGCGGCGACGTGCGTACGATGCAGGCCCTGCGCGGCCTGCTGCGCGAGGAACTGGCGACGTTGCTGCAGGAGCTGGACCACCTCGGCACCGATGTGCCCCGGCTCGTCGAGCGGCTGCACCGGCTGCGCTCGGCATGCGGCTTCTGCGGCGCGCCCGCGCTGGCCCTGCAGGCGACGCACCTGCAGCGGCAGGTGGAGGCGGATGGCGCGGTGGCCGAGGGAGCGCAGGAACGGTTCCGCCAGGCCCTGGTCGCGACCGTCGCGGTACTGGACCGTTGAGTACGGAGTGAGCGTAGGGTGGGCTTCAGCCCACCGCCCGGATGACAGCAACGCTTCCGAATGAACCGAAGGTGGGCTGAAGCCCACCCTACACATACCCCTTGCGGACGCTCAGCCTGGTTGGCGCGGCGGCACCGCTCCGGCCAGTACGCGCCAGGCACGCAGTTCGCCGCCGCCCAGGTGGAAGCGGATGACCTCGCGCATCAGGCGACGCAGTGCCGCCAGGCCGGCCCTGTCCGGGCACCGGTCGTTCGCGAGCGCCAGCAGGTCCGCGCCGCGGATCGCCCGCAACGCGTCCGCCGCACACGCCACCGGCCCATGCTCGACCTGATAGCGGTACCAGCCCTCCGGCGCGACCGGCTCGCCGCTGTCGGCCTCGTTGTCCAGTTGCAGCGCATAGCCGAGGGCCGCGAGCAGGTCGCGTTCGAAGCGACGCAGTTGCCAGGCCAGCGTGTCCGGCGCGGCCAACCGCGGCAAGGTGCGTGCATAGGCATCGAACAGGTCCGGCTGCGGATCCTGGCGTCCGGTGAGGCGCACCACCAGTTCGTTGAGGTAAAGCCCCGCCAGGCCCGCGTCGCCGGTCAGCCGCAACGGCGCCCCGGCCGGTTCGGCGCCGCGCAGGGTGGCCAGTTCGCCGCGCAGCAGCAGGTCCAGGGCCAGCGGCTGGAAGGGTTCCAGTTGCGCGCGCTGCACCCGCGCCCGTTCGCGCCGCACGCCGCGCGCGACCACGCCCAGCCGACCATGGTCGCGAGTCAGGCATTCGAGCAGCAGCGAGGTCTCCCGGTAGGGCCGCGCGTGCAGGACGTAGGCAGGCTGCTGGTCGAGGAGCATCGCTGGCGGGAAAAGGGGAAGGACGAACGTCCGGGAACGGGATGATCTTCAGCCAGCCTTGCCTCCGACGCCAGCCTGCGGCGCCGCGCCGGGCTTCACGTTCCCGGCCTCTCCTTCAATCGGTGTAGCCGAGCTTCTTCAGCATCGCCTCGTCGTCCACCCAGCCCTCGCGCACCTTCACCCAGAGCTTGAGGAACACCTTGCGCTCGAACAGCCGCTCCATGTGGCGGCGGGCGGCGCTGCCGATCGCCTTGAGTTGGGCACCGCCCTGCCCGATCACGATTGCCTTCTGGCCGTCGCGCTCGACCCAGACCACCGCGTGGATCTCGGCCACGCCATCGTCGCGATCCTTGAACTGCTCGATCTCGACCGTGGTGGCGTAGGGCAGCTCCTGGTCGAGCCGGAGCATGAGCTGCTCGCGCACCATCTCGGCGGCCAGGAAGCGCTCGCTGCGATCGGTGATCTCGTCCTCGCCGAACACCGGCGGACGCACCGGCAGGCGATCGAGGATCGCGCGCTCCAGTTCCTTCAGGCCCTTCTGCTTGAGTGCGCTGACGTAGTGGATCTCCTCGAACTGGTGGTGCGCGGCAAGGTCGGCGACGAATGGCAGCAGCGTTCCCTTGTCCTTGGCCAGGTCGACCTTGTTGATGGCCAGCAGGCGCGGCACGTTCTGCTCGACCAGCGCGGCGTACAGCGCCTCGTCCTCGTCGGTCCAGCGGCCGGCCTCGATCAGCTGCACGGCCAAGTCCACCTCGGCCATCGCGGTGCGTGCGGCGCGGTTGAGGCTGCGGTTCATGGCGCGTTTGGCGCCGCGGTGCAGGCCGGGCGTGTCGACGTACATCACCTGCCCCGCCTCGCTCGTGGCGATGCCCAGGATGCGGTGGCGGGTCGTCTGCGGGCGCGGGCTGACGATCGACAGGCGAAAGCCGATCAGCGCGTTGAGCAGGGTCGACTTGCCGACGTTGGGACGGCCGACCAGCGCGACGGCGCCGCAGCGGAAGTCCTCGTGCGGCAGGTCGCCGGCGGCTTGCGTTTCGTCGTTCATGGCTTGGAGATTTTCCGGACAGAGGGCAAAGCATGGCGCCGCCGCGCGGGCGGCGCCAGCGACGGGGAATGAAGGGTTCAGACTGGCGGCAGCGGCTCGGCCAGCTGGCCGAGCACGATCTCGGCCGCGTCCTGTTCGGCGGCACGCCGGCTGGGACCGCTGGCCGCGGCACGCAACGGCGTGGGTTCGGCAATGCTGCAGGCGACCTCGAAGACCTTGGCGTGGTCCTCGCCATGGCTGCCCTCGAGCTCGTACACCGGCAGCGGCAGGCCACGCGCCTGCAGCCATTCCTGCAGGCGGGTCTTGGCGTCCTTGGACGACCTGGGCAAGTCGGCCACGCGCCGGGCGAACAGCCCGCGCACGGCGTTCCGGCAGGCCTCGAAGCCGCCGTCGAGATACACCGACGCGACCAGGGCTTCGAAGGCATCGGCGAGGATCGACTCGCGGCGGAAACCGCCGCTCTTCAACTCGCCGGGACCGAGCTTGAGCCCCTCGCCCAGCTCCAGTTCGCGCGCGATCACCGCCAGCGCCTGGCCATTGACCAGTTGCGCACGCAACCGCGAGAGTTCGCCCTCGCTGGCGCGCGGATGCGCCTCGTAAAGCATTTCCGCGACGATCGCGCCGAGCAGCGCATCGCCCAGGAACTCCAGCCGCTCGTTGTTGGGCCGCCCCGCGCTGCGGTGGGTCAGCGCCAGTTCGGCCAGCGTCGGATCGCGGAAACGGTAGTCCAGCTTCACTTTATTCAAGCGAGACGTTGCCCTGCAGCGGCACGCTCTTCTCGAAATGCACCAGGAAATCGATGTTGTAGATGAACGGTATGTCCTTGTCGTAGGCCACGTGCAGCTGGTTGCCGTTGCTGCGGTCGATGGTGATGTCCTGCGGCTGGATGGTGGCGTCGTCGACGTACTGGAAATCCATCTTGAAGAGCAGATTGCGGCGGATCTCGTCGAGCGACTTGCCCTCCACGCCCTCGCTCGACACCTGGGTCATCGCTTTCACCACGCCCATGTACTCGGTATAGGCCGGCACCAGCTTCATCGCCATGTAGCCGAAGAAGGCGACGACGGCCAGGACGACCAGGAACCCGATCATGGTGATGCCGGCTTGCTTGTTCTTCATAGTCCCCTCGCTATGCCGCTGCGGCGGCTGACTCGTCTCTAGATTCTCGCGCGCCGCCCTGGCCTCGACCACGGGCGCCGCAGTGGCGCCCGTCACGTCCTGCGTCAGTGGATGATCTTGCCGATACGGGAGAAGTCGATCCAGCCGTCCTGCGTGCCCTTCCAGCTCAGCCAGATCAGGAACGCCTTGCCGGCCAGGTTCTTCTCCGGCAGGCAGCCCCACCAGCGGCTGTCGGTGCTGTTGTAGCGGTTGTCGCCCATCACGATATAGCAGCCGGCCGGCACCTTGGCGGGCACCTTGTCGTTCGGGAGCGGGAACGGAACCGAATAGGCCGGCATGCGGGCGATCATGTGGTCGATGTTGCCCTTGCCGTCGGAACGCGGCAGGTGTTCGGTCCACACGGTGGCGCCGTAGTCGCGCATCAGCCGTGACTCGTCGCCGTTGGCGCGGCCCTGGAACGGCCCGGTCAGGTCGGCGGGCACCGGCCTGCCGTTGATCAGCAACTGGTCGCCGTGCGATTCGATGGTGTCGCCCGGCAGGCCGATCACGCGCTTGATCCAGTTCTGGTTGGGCACCGGCGCATGCGGATCGGAGCAGCTGATGTCGCCGCTGCGCACCCACGTGCCGTTGTCGTCCTGGCACAGGTAGCCGGGGAAGCGGAACACCACCACGTCGCCGCGCTTGGGCTCGCCCAGGCTGAGGAACTTGTTATTGAACGCCGGCATGCGCAGGCCGTAGGCGAACTTGTTGACCAGGATGAAGTCGCCCACGTCCAGCGTCGGCATCATCGACCCGGAGGGAATGCGGAACGGCTCGGCCACGAACGAGCGCAGCAGCAGCACCACCAGCACTACCGGGAACAGCGAACGCGCCCAATCCACCGGCACCGGCTCGCGGTAGGCCTCGCCGGCCGCCTCCAGGCGCGCCTTGCGCTTCTTGTACAGGAACAGCCGGTCCAGCCCCCACACCACGCCGAACAGCACGGTGAGGGCCAGCAGGATGGCGGAGAAATCGAATTCCATGCAGGGCTCCTATCGGAGCGGGAGACAGGGAACGGGGAACGGGGAACACGAGCCTGGCCGCAGCCTGGTCGTTCCCCGTTTCCCGCTCCCCGTTTCCCGCACCACTATTTATCCACTTTCAGAACGGCAAGGAAGGCCTCTTGCGGGATTTCCACGCGGCCGACCTGCTTCATGCGCTTCTTGCCTTCCTTCTGCTTCTCCAGAAGCTTCTTCTTGCGGCTCACGTCGCCGCCATAGCATTTGGCCAGGACGTTCTTGCGCAGCGCCTTGACCGTGGAGCGGGCGATGATCTGCGCGCCGATGGCCGCCTGGATCGCCACGTCGAACTGCTGGCGCGGGATCAGGTCCTTCATGCGCTCGACCAGGTCGCGGCCGCGCCGGTCGGCGTGGCTGCGGTGCACGATCAGACTCAATGCATCCACGCGGTCGCCGTTGATCAGCACATCCACGCGCACGAACGGACCGGCCTCGAAGCGCTCGTGGTGGTAGTCCATCGAGGCGTAGCCGCGCGAGACCGACTTCAGGCGATCGAAGAAGTCCAGCACGACTTCCGCCAGCGGCATCTCGTAACTGATCTGCACCTGCGTGGCCATGTACTGGATGGAGCGCTGCACGCCGCGCTTTTCCTCGCACAGGGTGATGATGTTGCCGATGTAGTCCGGTGGCGTGAGGATGTTAGCGACGATGATGGGCTCGCGGATCTCGTCGATCTGCGGCACCGGCGGCAGTTTCGCAGGATTGTCCAGCGCCACCACGGTGCCGTCGGTCTTGAGTACCTCGTAGACCACGGTCGGCGCGGTGGTGATCAGGTCGAGGTCGTACTCGCGCTCCAGCCGCTCCTGCACGATCTCCATGTGCAGCATGCCGAGAAAGCCGCAGCGGAAACCGAAACCCATGGCCTCGGAGGACTCGGGCTCGAAGAACAGCGCCGCGTCGTTGAGGCGCAGCTTGTCCAGCGCCTCGCGCATGGCCGGGTAATCGTCGGCCGAAACCGGGAACAGGCCGGCGAACACGCGCGGCTGCATGGTCTGGAAGCCGGGCAGCGGCTTGTCGGCTGGCTTGGCGGCCAGCGTCAGCGTGTCGCCGACCGGCGCGCCGTGCACGTCCTTGATCGAGGCGTTGATCCAGCCCACTTCGCCGGCGCCGAGCTTGTCCAGCTTCTTGCGCTTGGGGGTGAACACGCCGACGTCGTCCACCTCGTGCACGCGACCGGTGGACATCACCAGCAGCTTGTCGCCGGGCTTGATCTCGCCCTGCATCACGCGCACCAGCGAGATCACGCCCAGGTAGTTGTCGAACCAGGAATCGATGATCAGCGCCTGCAGGCGGTCGGTGTCGCGCGGCTGCGGCGGCGGAATGCGCGCGACGATCGCCTCGAGCACCTCCACCACGTTGAGGCCGGTCTTGGCGCTGATCGCCACGGCGTCGTCGGCATGGATGCCGATCACCGCCTCGATCTCGCCCTTGACCTTTTCCGGATCGGCGGTGGGCAGGTCGATCTTGTTGAGCACCGGCACCACTTCCAGGCCCTGCTCCACCGCGGTGTAACAGTTGGCCACTGACTGCGCTTCCACGCCCTGCGCGGCGTCGACTACCAGCAGCGCGCCTTCGCACGCAGCCAATGAGCGCGAAACCTCGTAGGAAAAGTCGACGTGGCCGGGCGTATCGATGAAGTTCAGCTGGTAGGTCTTGCCGTCGCGCGCCTTGTACGGCAGCGACACGGACTGGGCCTTGATGGTGATGCCGCGCTCGCGCTCGATCGGGTTGTTGTCGAGCACCTGCGCTTCCATCTCGCGTTCGGTCAGGCCGCCGCAGATCTGGATGATGCGGTCGGCCAGGGTCGATTTGCCGTGGTCGATATGCGCGATGATGGAGAAGTTGCGGATCAGTTCCATGGAATACGCTGGTCGGGCTTTCGCGGCCCGCGCAGTGGGCGCGGACCGCGGTTCGCCGGGATGGCGATACGAACCCGGTATTGTCGCATGGATTGGCCAGGCGCCATCGATCCAGGCGGAGGCTCGGCTGCCCCCATCCGCCTGTCGGCACCTTCCCCCGCGTTCGCGGGGGAAGGCTCGGTTGGAGAGGCTGCGTTAGCTGGTCCTTCCCCTGTCTGGCGGGGGAAGGTGCCCGAAGGGCGGATGGGGGCTCTTTTCGCGAGGAACCCCTACTTCTCCGAAGGCACCGTCAGCGCCACGAAGTTGGTCTGGTCGCCACGGCGCACCAGCAGCAGCACGGTGTCGCCGGGTTTGACGTCCTTCGTGGCCGCACGGAACGCCGCGGTGCTGCCGACCTTCTGCTGGTTCACCCGCAGGATCACGTCGCCCGGCTGCAACCCCGCGCGGGCGGCCACCGGGCCGGTGATGTCGCCGATCACCACGCCCTCGCCACCGGGCAGGTCCAGTTGCTGGCGGGTATCGGCGTCGATGTCGCGCACGCTCAGGCCGAGCGCGGCCGAACCGGACTGGGCCGACGGCTGGTCGTTGCCGTTCGCCCCGCCCTTGCCGTGCGGCATCTCGCTGATGGTCACCTGCAAGGTCTGCTTCTTGCCGTCGCGCAGGATCTCCACCGGCACCCTGGTGCCCGGCTTGGTCATGCCCACCAGCGGCGGCAGCGAGGCGGCGTCCTGGATCGGCTGGTTGTTGTAGGAAAGGATGATGTCGCCGGGCTGGATGCCGGCCTTGGCCGCGCCGCTGCCATCGTTCACCACCGCCACGATGGCGCCGCGGGCGCTGTCGAGCTTGAGCGCCTTGGCCACGTCGCTGTCCACGCCCTTGATCTGCACGCCGAGCTGGCCGCGGGTGACGTAGCCGTGGTCCTTGATCTGCTGTACAGCGTTCATCGCCACGTCGATCGGGATCGAGAACGACACACCGAGATAGCCGCCGGTGTTGGAATAGATCTGCGAATTGATGCCAACCACCTGGCCCTGCAGGTTGAACAGCGGGCCGCCGGAGTTGCCGCGGTTGATCGGCACGTCGGTCTGGATGAACGAGGTGTACGGCTGGTCGCCGGATCCCAGGTTGCGGCCCACGGCGCTGACGATGCCCTGGGTCACGGTGTAGTCCAGGCCGAACGGCGAGCCGATCGCGAGGACCCACTGGCCGGGCTTGAGCGTGCGCGAGTCGCCGATCGACACCGCCGGCAGGCCGCTGGCGTCGACCTTGAGCAGCGCGATGTCGTAATTCGGGTCGGTGCCGATCACCTTGGCCTTGAGCGTGCGCCGGTCCTGCAGGCGCACGGTGACCGTGTCGGCGCCGTCGACCACGTGATTGTTGGTCAGCACGTAGCCGTCGCTGGAAAGGATGAAGCCCGAGCCCAGCGAGGTATGCGCCTGCTCCTCGGGCGAGGGCATCATCGGCATGCCGAAGAAGCGACGGAACAGTTCGAGCTGCGGGTCTTCCGGCATGCCTGCCTGCATGCGCGGCTCGCGGCGCTGGCCGTTGTACTTGGCCTCCACGTGCACGACCGCCGGCGCGTTCTTCTGCACGATCTGGGTAAAGTCCGGCAGGCTGGCCATGGCCGGGGCCGATGCCGCCACCGGCGCCTGCGCGCTGGCCTGGCTGGCCGGCGGTTCCGCCTGGGCACAGCCGGCGGTCACCAGGCCCAGCAACACGCAGCAGGCCAAGGTGCGCAAGGGAATTCGGTTCATGGGCACTCCTCCTTCAGGACAAGATTCGGGCGCAACCATGCCGGGCCCGCAAGGCGGGCCGGCCGGTGGCTGAGGGGGACAGCGGCCGCGGAGACGACACGCGGGCCGGGATCATCGGGCGCCGGCAGCGGCCTGGCGCGAATGGGCAGCAGACGCCTGCTGCGGGTCGACCAGCAACAGGTAGCCGGGTTCGTTGCCTGGCGAACGCGCCATCTGCAGGCCGTAGGGCGACAGGCTGCGCGCATACGGCAGCACCATCTCGCCATAGCTGTCGCCCAGGGTCGCGGCCGCCTGCTGGCTGTAGTGCGAGGCGGTATCGCCGCTGAGCCACGGCGGCACCGCGGCCGGTGTGGCCGCTTGCAGCGGGGCGCTGATTTCCGTCGACGGGCTGGTCTGCGCCAGCCCGGCCGCGGCGTGATCATCGTCGGTCACCGGGCGGGCGATCATCAGCGCTGCCACGGCGACGCTGGCGGCGATCGCGCCACCGGCCGACCAGCGCAGCCAGTGCGGCGCACGGCGCCCACCCGCGGCCTGGGCTTCCTGCGCGACCGCCTGCTCCACCCGTGCGGCGAAGCCAGCCGACGCTACGGCCGGCAACTGCCGGCGCAAGCCGTCGCGCCCCAGGTGGTAGCGGGTCCAGGCCTGGCGCAGCTCGGCATCGTGCTCGAACCGGCGCAGCAGGAAACGCAGTTCCTCGCGGGCCAGTTCGCCGTCGATGCCGGCGGAGAGGTGTTCACGTTGGGCTTCGCTCATGTCGAATGATCCTCGCGGTCCGACAACAGCGGCCGCAGTTGCTGATCGATCGCTTCACGCGCGCGGAAGATCCGCGAACGCACGGTTCCGATGGGACAGCCCATCGCCTCGGCGATTTCCTCGTAGCTCAGTCCGTCCACTTCGCGCAGCGTGATGGCGGTACGGAGCTCTTCTGGCAGCGCTTGGACAGTCTGAAAGACGGTTTGTTCAATTTCCTGCCGAAGCAGTTCGCGCTCGGGCGTGGCGCCCTCCTGCATCCGCTCGGCACCGGTGAGGAACACGGCGTCTTCCGCGGCGATGTCGTCGGTCGGCGGACGGCGGCCCATCGCGACGAGATGGTTCTTGGCCGTGTTGACCGCGATCTTGTACATCCAGGTGTAGAACTGGCTGTCGCCGCGGAACGAGCCGATCGCGCGCCAGGCGCGCACGAACGCCTCCTGCGCCACGTCCTCGCACTCGGCGTAGTTGTTGACGTAGCGGGAGATCAGGCCGATCACCTTGTGCTGGTACTTGCGCACCAACAGGTCGAAGGCGCGCCGGTCGCCGTTTTGGACACGCTCGACCAGGGCGCTATCCAGTTCGTTTTCGCCCATCCGGGCATTTCTCCTTGTCGTGACCGCGTGGGTGGCGCCAGCCGGATGGTAACGCGCCGCCCTCAGACAAGCCGCGGCGGCGCAAGTTCACGCGAAGGTCACACCCTGGATCGATGTGCGGGCCGCAGCGGGAGGATCAAGAGCGCCCTGCCGAAGGTCCCGGTCAGGCCACGTTGGCCTGCGGCTCGACCAGCAGCCGCTGGCGCTCGGCCAGCAGGCGGTCGAAGCTCAGGTGCGGCAGCGGGCGGCAGAACAGGTAGCCCTGCAGCTCGTCGCAGTGGTTGGCGCGCAAGAACTTCAGGTGCTGTTCGATCTCCACGCCCTCGGCCACCACGCCGCGCTTGAGGCGATGGGCCATCTCTATGGTGGCGCGCACGATCGCCTCGTCGTCCGGATCGATGCCGATGTTGCGCACGAAGCTCTGGTCGATCTTGATGCGGTCGGCCGGCAGCTTGCGCAGGTAGTCCAGCGACGCGGCGCCGGTGCCGAAGTCGTCGATGGCGATGCGGCAGCCCAGCCGGTGCAGGCCGTGCAGGTTCTCCACCAGGTTGGGTACCGCCTTGATGCTGATGCTCTCGGTGACCTCCAGCTCCAGCAGGCGCGGGTCCAGCCCGGATTCGGCCAGCGCGGCGGACACGGTATCCAGCAGGTCCGGCTCCATCAGCTGCACGGCCGAGAGGTTGACGCCCAGGCGCAAGGCCAGGCCGTACTTGTCCTCCCACTCGCGCGCCTGGCGGCAGGCGGTGCGCAGCACCCAGGCGCCGAGCGAGACGATCAGGCCGGTCTCCTCGGCCAGCGGGATGAACACGCCGGGGCTGATCGGCCCGAGTTCCGGATGCTCCCAGCGCACCAGCGCCTCCATGCCGACGATGTCCTCGCTGGCCGCGTCGACCTGCGGCTGGTAGAACACGCGCAGCTCGCCGTTGCCCTCGGCATGGCGCAGGCGGGTCTTGAGCAACACGTCGTGCTGCTGAGCCTGTTCGGGGCTGATCTCGTAGAACTGGAAATTGTTGCGGCCTTGGCGCTTGGCCGCGTACATCGCCTCGTCGGCGTGCTTGAGCAGGGTTTCGGCGTCGAGCGCATCGTCCGGATAGAAGCTCACGCCGATCGACGCGGTAACCTTCAGCGGCGCTTCCTCGCCGGCAACCTTCAGCGGCGCCTCCATCACCTGCACGATCTTCTCGGCCACGCGCAGCACGTCGTCGTTCTTGATGATGTGGCGCAGCACCACGATGAACTCGTCGCCGGCGTAGCGGGCGACGGTATCGGAGGCGCGCACGCTGGAACACAGGCGGTGGGTGACGGTCTTGAGCACCTGGTCGCCGGCGGCGTGGCCGAGGGTGTCGTTGATGTCCTTGAAGCGGTCCAGGTCGACGAACAGCACGGCGAAGGTTTCGCGGGTGCGGTGCGCCTCGCGGATGATGGTGTCCAGCCGGTCGGTGAACAGCAGGCGGTTGGGCAGGCCCGTGAGCGCGTCGATCAGGCCTTCGGCGCGGCCCTGCTCGCGGGTCAGGCGCAACTCCTGGGCATGCGCGAAGCGCGCGGCGGCGACGCGCAGCACCGGCTCGACCAGGCCCATGTCGCCGAACGGCGTGCGGCTGCCGACCAGCAGCGCTCCCAGCACGGCGCGGCGCTCGTCGAACAGCGGCAGCCCGGCGAAACCGGACACGCCCAGCAGTTCGACCAGCGGATCGCCTCCGGTGAGCTTGCGGGCGTTGGCCGGATGCAGCACGGTCTTGCCGTCCAGCACCTGGCGCAGCGCGCTTTGCTGGGCCGGCGCCGGCCATGGCTGGTCGTCGCCACGCCACAGCTGGATCAGCAGGTTGGGCGTGGAGGCGCCCTCTCCCGAGTGGGCCGACCACAGCGCCAGGTAGTCCAGGCCCAGTTCGTCGACCAGCAGGCGCGCGGCGACCTTCTGCGTATCGACGCCGTTGGCCGAGGCGAACATGCGCGAGAGCAGGCTGAGCGCGGCTTCGGCACGGATGTCGGCGCGGTCGCTACGGAACATCAGCGCGATCGCCTCGCGCCCGCCGTGCCGGATCCGCCGCGCGCTGGCCTGGCCGGTGTCCGCGCCGCGGCTGGAGCGCCGCTGGCAGGCGTACCAGCGCCGGTCGGCCTGCTCGAGCACGTGCTCGATGGCGATGCCCTCGAAGGCGAGCAGCTCGCGCACGCCGCGGCCGACCAGTTGCTCCGGCTCGAGCTGGCTGTGCCGGCCCACCGCGGAACTGGTTTCCAGCACCCGTTCGGTCTGCGGATCGACCACCAGCCATTCGCTCGCGTCTTCCTCGAACGCGAAACGGTATTGGTCCGGGCCGACCTGCACCGGCGCAGCCTGCGGACGGACACGGCGCCAGCGAGCGACCAGTTCCAGCTCCACCTGCGAGCCATAAAGCCAATCGGCGATGCCGGCCGGCAGTTCGCTTGGCCTGACTGTGGCGCCATCGGCCAGCACGGCGATCATCGGCGCCCCGGCACAGGCGGGGATGCGCCGCAGGTGCTCGCAAGCCGTCTGGGCGTCGATCGCGTCGCCGTCGAAGGCGACCACCACCAGCATCAACGGCTCTCGCCCGTCCAGCAACAATTCGGCGTGCGGGACGCCGCGGGCGGTATGGATGGTCGGGTGGCCGGCGCCGTCCAGGGCATCGAACACGTTCCGGCGCAAATCGCGCTGGGCAGCGACCACCAGGATGCCGGCGCTCATGCGTGTCTCAGGCAACCAGCCAGCGGCCGTCGCGCAGGCGCGGCCGCAGCGGTGCGTCCGGCTGGCCCTTCAGATGGAAGGCCATGTCGCCCAGGTGGTCGACCAGCGCCGGCGAGGCGTCCAGCAGCACCACCCGGCGCACATGCCCGGCCGGCGGCTTGGCCAACTGGCGCAGCAGGGTGCTGTCCATGGCGGACAGCGGGGGCTCCAGGCCCATCAGCAGGTAGACGCCGAAATGCATGCTTTGCTGCATGTAGCGCAGCGCCGCGCCCAGGCGCTGGCTGCCCGGCACCCGCGCATGGGCGTCGACCAGGTTGCCCAGCCCCAGGTCCGGCTGCCACAGATACACCGCCTGCCCGCTGCGCCGCACGATGGCGCGGAACTGCTCGACCAGCGCGGGGCTGTCGCAGCCCTCGAGCAGGATCAGCCCGGCCGGCGCGGCCAGGATGCGCTCGAAGATCTCGATGCCCGGCGGCGGCGGGGCTGAAGCCAGCAAGGGGTTCATCGGGCGTACGTTACGCACTCGCGGGCGAAGCGCAATAGCGCCAGGTCACCGTTCCGGAAAAATGACGGGTCCGGGCCACCCGGCCTCAACTCGCATTCATCCGCACGCAGCAGTATGGTTCAGGGCTCCCCGACCACCCCTCATACCGCCATGTTCGAAGGATTGCGCTTCAATCACTGGAAGACGAGCGTGGACGACGGCGGCATCGTCACCCTGACGCTCGACCGCGCCGGCAGCAGCGTCAACGCCATTTCCCGCGAGGTGCTGGACGAGCTGGCGCAGATCGTCGAACGGCTGGCGATCGAGAAGCCGGCCGGCGTCATCGTCCATTCGGGCAAGGCCGCGGGTTTCGCCGTGGGCGCCGACATCAAGGAATTCGTGCGTTATGCCGAGCAGGACACCGTGCTGGAGAACATCCGCCACGGCCAGCAGGTGTTCGAATCGCTGGCCCGGCTGCCCTGCCCGACCGTGGCCGCGGTGCACGGCGCCTGCATGGGCGGCGGCACGGAGCTGATCCTGGCCTGCCGCCAGCGCATCGCGGCGGACGACGAGAAGACCAAGATTGCGCTGCCCGAGGTGATGCTCGGCATCCATCCCGGCTGGGGTGGCACCGCCCGCCTGCCGCGGCTGATCGGCGCCACCGAGGCGCTGCCGATCATGCTCACCGGCCGCCCGTTGTCGGCCCGGCGCGCGCAGGCCCTGGGCGTCATCGACCGCGTGGCGCCGCCGGCCGAACTGCTGGCCGAGGCGCGCGCGCTGCTGCGCCGCCCACATGCACGGCCATTCGCCCAGCGCGCCAAGGCCTGGGCGACCAACTGGTGGCCGGTGCGGCAGATCCTCGCGCCGATGGTCACCAAGCAGACCGCGGCCAAGGTGCGCAAGGAGCACTACCCGGCACCCTTCGCATTGATCGACGTCTGGCAGAACGGGGGCGCCAGCCTCCAGCAGCGGCTCAAGCTGGAGGCGCGCTCGGTGGCGAAGCTGGCGCAGACGCCCACCGCGCGCAACCTGATCCGCGTCTTCCTGTTGCAGGAGCGGCTGAAGGGCGCCGGCGGCGGGGTCGATCCGGAGATCCGCCGCGTGCATGTGGTCGGCGCTGGCGTGATGGGCGGCGACATCGCTGCCTGGGCAGCCTACAAGGGTTACGAGGTCACCCTGCAGGACCGCGAGATGAAGTTCGTCCAGCCCGCGCTGGACCGCGCCCGCGGCTTCTACGAGAAGAAGCTCAAGAGCGCCGAAAAGGTCGACGCCGCCATGGGCCGCCTGCGCGCCGACGTCGAGGGCAGCGGCGTGGCCACCGCGGACCTGGCGATCGAGGCGATCTACGAGAACGCCGAGGCCAAGCGCGAGCTCTACGCGAAGATCGAGCCCCAGTTCAAGGCGCAGGAAATCCTCGCCAGCAACACCTCCAGCATTCCACTGGACGAGCTGCGCCAGGGCCTGGCCGCGCCGCAACGCTTCCTCGGCCTGCACTTCTTCAACCCGGTGGCGCAGATGCCGCTGGTGGAAGTGGTGCGCCACGATCGGCTGGATCCGGCCATCGAGAAGCGTGCGCTGGCCTTCTGCAAGGCGCTGGGCAAGGTGCCGGTGGCGGTCAAGGGCACGCCCGGCTTCCTGGTCAACCGCATCCTGATGCCCTACCTGCTGGAGGCCCTGCGCCTTTACAGCGAAGGCGTGCCCGGCCCGGTGCTGGACCGCGAGGCGAAGAAGTTCGGCATGCCGATGGGGCCGATCGAACTGGCCGACACGGTGGGCCTGGACGTGTGCGCCTCGGTGGGCAAGGAACTGGGCCCGTTCCTCGGACTGGAGCTGCCGCCCGGCATCGAGGACAAGCTCGAGACCGGCAAGCGCGGCAAGAAGGACGGCCAGGGCCTGTACGTATGGCAGGACGGCAAGCCGGTCAAGCCGGAGGTCGATCCGGACTACACGCCGCCACCGGACGTGCAGGACCGCATGATCCTGCCGATGGTCAACGAAGCGGTCGCCTGCCTGGCCGACGGCGTGGTGGACGACGCGGACCTGCTCGATGCCGGCGTGATCTTCGGCACCGGCTTCGCGCCGTTCCGTGGCGGCCCGATCCAGTACGTCCGCAGCGAAGGCGTGCCGACGGTGCGCGGGCGCCTGGAACAACTGGCGCAACGCCACGGCGAACGGTTCCTGCCCAAGCAGGGATGGGATTCGCCGGCGCTCGGCCAAGCCTCTGCGCCGTAGCCTGCTCCCGTAGGGTGGGGCTTCAGCCCACCATCTCCCGCCGGGCCGGTGGGCTGAAGCCCACCCTAGGCCCAGGTCACCACATCAGGTCGCTGGGCACGCCGTCATCGTCGGCCGCCGCCTGCGGATCGACCAGCAAGGCGAGCAGGTGCGGATCGATTGCGCGTACCTGCTCTGCGATCGCCTGGGCGACGACCATGTAGCGGCCGCCCAGTTGCACGACGCCCAGCCGCCCTTCATTGAGGGCTGCCAACTGATCGGCGTCGACGTGCACGCGCCGGATCTTGCCGCCGTACTCGAAGTGCCGCACGTGGTCGACCTCGGCCTTGTTCAGCACCTGGCCTTCCAGCAGGTGCTGGACCTTCGCCTTGCGCTCGCGCCGCAGGCGCGCCTGTTGGGCCGCCTCCTGTTCGGCGCGCTTGCGCTCGGTGGCTTCGGCCTGGGCGCGGATGGCATAGGCCTTGGCCAGGTCCATCTCGCCCTGGTCACGCCGCGGCGGGGTGTGCGGCTTGCCCTTGGCCTGTGCCGGGCGGTTGCCGCGCGACGCTGGCGCCGGCGACTTCGCACGCTGCTCGTCGCGTACCTGTTTGACGATGCCGCTCTTGAGCAGCTGATCACGGAGGGAATCGGCCATGACCGGAAGTATCCACGGTTGCGTTGGACAGCCGGGGCGCGCCTGCGCACCCGGCGACATACATCAATAATGCGGCGGCGGCGGTTCGCTGTGCGGATCGCTGCCCTGCGCGGTGCGCAGCGAGGCGAGTTCGGCACGCAAGTCATGCAGCACGCGCTCGAGGGCGACCAGGCGCATGGCCTGCTCGGCATCGGCGGCCGCAAGCGCGCTCACCGTGTCGTCGAGGAAGGTGAGGCGCACCTCCAGTTCCTCCAGCCGACGGTTCAAGTCGGACATGGGCAGGTCAGACATGCACCGCCCTCAGCGAACGCCCGCGCCCGATCCCGTAGTAGGCCAGCCCCGCCTCTTCCACCTGCGCGGGGTCGTACAGGTTGCGCCCGTCGAAGATCGCCGGCTCCTTGAGCGTGTCCCGGATGCGTGTGAAGTCCGGCGCGCGGAACGCCTTCCATTCGGTCACGATCGCCAGCACGTCGG
>NZ_JBCNYA010000032.1:0-46612 GCF_049727805.1 Frateuria sp. YIM B11624 | reverse complement strand
AGAGAAAGGCGCGGGTGCGACGGGAAGCTGGAGCACCCGCCGCCGCGCCGTAGGGTGGGCTTCAGCCCACCGTTGTCGGATCGAAGCGGTGGGCTGAAGCCCACCCTACGACGTCATGCGTGCCGCTCAGATCAGCGGCTGCAACGCGCGCGCGGCTATCTGCGCATCGTCGCCGGCAGCGCGGCTGACCATCGCGTAGTTGTAGCCGTTGCCCGAGCCGTACTGCGCCAGCAGGCCGCCGTCGACGCGCTGGCCGCGCGGCAACAGGTAGCGCCGCGGGCCGGGCGGGCGCACGTAGAAGCTGATCGCGTGGCCGGCGGCATCCTGGTACAGCACCATCGCCGCCGGCCCCTGCTCGGTGGCGAACAGGCGGCCGCCGACCGGCCGGAAGCCGGCGCCATGCAGGTCCGGCAGCGGCACGCGGCGCGCGAAGTGATGGTCCAGCCAGGCCTGCAGGTCGCCCGGATGCTGCGGCACCAGGTCAGGCCGCGCGCCAGGTTCCTGCGCCAGCAGTCGGTACGCCGCCAGCGCGTCGCCCATCGGCGGCATCGCGCGCGCGACCTGCCAGCCGCGTGCCTGCCAGCCGCCCCAGCTGCCCAGCCCCAGGCACAGCACCAGCGAGGCGGCCAGCGCGAGGCGCGTCATCGCGCGTCGCCGCCGGCGCGTGCGGATCGCCACGGGATCCAGCGCCGGGTTGGCGGGCAGGCCGGGCATCCCCAGCGCGGCGCGCAGGTGCTGCGCATCGCGCTGCCAGGCCTGCACTTCGGCGGCGCGCTCGGGGTGCCGGGCCAGGTAAAGCTCCACCGCCGCGCGCTGCTCGCCTTCGAGGCGGCCGTCGACGTAGGTGTGGATGTCGTGTTCGCTGGGTTCGTTCATTTGAGCACCCGCAGGGAGGGATGGGTGGTTTCGCCCTCGCCGAGCCGGCGCAGGGCCGCGCGTGCGCGCGACAGGCGCGACATCACGGTGCCGATCGGCACGTCGAGGATCTGCGCGACTTCCTGGTAGCTCAGGCCTTCCACGGTGACCCACAGCAGCAGGCTGCGCTGCTCGGGATTCAGCCGTCCGAACGCCTGCAGCATCGCCTGCGCCACCGCCTCGCGCTCGGCCGAAGGGGCTTGCGGCTCATCCTCCTCCGTGCGCAGGCGGCCGAGCAGCCAGGCATGGCGTTGCGCGCGCCGACGTCCGTCGAGAAACTGCCGGTACAGGATCGCGAACAGCCAACTGCGCAGCGAAGCCTCCTCGCGCCGGCTCGACCAGCGCGACAGCGCACGCTCCAGCGTCGCCTGCACCAGGTCGTCGGCGCTGGAGAGGTCGCGCGTGAGCCACAGCGCGAAGCGCCGCAGCCGCGGCAGCAGGTCGCGCAGGGCGTCGTCGAGCGGGTGGGCGGGCATGGCCGGGCTCCGGCGTGGGATCTGGCAGAAGGACGCGCCAGCGCGCCGATTATTCCACCGCGAGGGAATAAACCGCCGGCCCGCGCGTCCATCGGTCGTCATCACACGGCCGAGGGCCGGAGGATTCCATGCGAAACGTGTTTTCCGGCCCGGCCGCGCGCTGGGCACTGATCGGCGGCCTGGCGCTCGCCACCGTGGCCGCCTTCGGCTACGTCGGCGGCTGGCTGGCGCCGCGGCGGCTGACCCCGCAACGGCTGGTCGACACGCTGCAGAACAACGGCGGCCTGCATCCGGGCTACCGGCGCAACCACGCCAAGGGCGTGTGCGTGGCCGGCTGGTTCGAGGGCAACGGTGCGGCACGCGCGTATTCGACCGCCGCCGTGTTCGATCGCGTCCGCACGCCGGTCATCGGCCGCTTCGCGATTCCCGGCGGCAATCCCTACGCGCCGGACGGCAGCGTGCCGATCCGCAGCATGGCGCTGCGCTTGAACCTGCCCGACGGCGAGCAGTGGCGCACCGGCATGAACGCCATGCCGGTGTTCCCGGTATCCACGCCGCAGGCGTTCTACGAACAGGCGCTGGCCGGCCGGCCCGACCCGGCCACCGGCAAGCCGGACCCGGCCAGGCTCGCCGCGTTCTTCGCGGCACATCCGGAGGCCGCGGCGTTCCGCGCCTGGGCCAAGCAGGCCAAGCCGTCGGCGAGCTACGCCACCGAGCGCTACGACAGCATCAACGCGTTCTACCTGGTCGACGCGCAGGGCGGACGCCACGCGGTGCGCTGGGCGATGCTGCCGCAGGCCAGCGATGCCCGCCCGGGCCCCGCCGGCGATCCGGACTATCTTGATCGCGACCTGCAACAGCGCCTGGCGCAGGGACCGCAACGCTGGACCCTGCGCATCACCTTTGCTGCGCCCGGCGACCCGATCGACGACGCGGCGCGCGCCTGGCCGGCCGACCGCAAGAGCATCGATGCCGGCACGCTGGTGATCGACCGCATGCAGCCGCAGGACAGCGGCCCCTGCCGCGACGTCAACTACGACCCGACCGTGCTGCCGGCCGGCATCGAGCCTTCGGCCGATCCGCTGCTGGCGACGCGCTCGGCCGCCTACGCCGATTCCTACCTGCGCCGCACCGCCGAGGAAGCGCACCTGCCCGGCACCGCGCGTGCCGCCACGGAGACCGCGCGATGACCACGCCCATCACCTTCCACCCGCTCGCGCGGCTGCTGCACTGGACGATGGCCGCGATGGTCGTGGCGATGCTGTTCGTCGGCGCCGGCATGGTCGCCACCGTCTCGGCGAAGCACGCCTGGCTGCTGGCGATCCACAAGCCGCTGGGCATCGCGATCCTGCTGCTGGCGATCGTGCGGCTGGCGGTGCGCATGCGCCATCGCCCGCCGCCGCTGCCGGCCGACCTGCCGGCGTGGCAGCGGCTGGCGGCGCTGGCCTCGCACGTGCTGCTGTACGCGTTGATGCTGGCGCTGCCGTTGCTCGGCTGGGCGATGCTCTCGGCCGGCGGCTATCCGGTGATGCTCGGCGAATCGCTGCGGCTGCCGGCGATCGCACCGGAGAACGCCGTGCTGTTCGCCTGGCTGCGCGAGACGCACCGCTACCTGGCCTGGCTGCTGTTCCTCACTTTCGTGGTGCACATGAGCGCGGCGCTGTACCACGGGTTGATCCGCCGGGATGGGGTGCTGGCGGCGATGGCGCCGATCCGCCGGCGAAAGACGCACCCCGCAGCGGGAAGCTGACGTTTCGCGCGGCTTCAGCCCACCTTGCAGATCGGAGCGGTGGGCTGAAGCCCACCCTACCAAAGCATGCCGGAACTATGGCATGCCGCGGTGCCGGCCACGCTTGGCATCGAGCATCAGCAGGTCGGCCTCGCGGTAGGCCTCGCCGAGGTCGCGGTCGGGACCTCGCCAGCTGTAGCCCAGGGTGGCCGCCACGCCGGCGCCGCGCAGCGCCTGCTCGATGCGCGCGGCCTGGCGGGCCAGCTCGGTAGGGCCGACGTCGAGGATCAGTACCACGAACTCGTCGCCGCCCAGCCGCGCGACCACGTCCGAGGCGCGCACCGTGGCGGCGATCTCCTTCGCCGCGCGCTGGATCAGCGCGTCGCCGGCGCTGTGGCCCTGGCTGTCGTTGGTCTGCTTGAGCCGGTCCAGGTCGACCACCACCACGCCGGCGGTGGTGTGCTCGTCGCGGCAGCGCTGCTCCTCCAGCGTCAGCAGCTCGCGCCAGCCGCGGCGGTTGAAGACGCCGGTCATCGCATCGGTGGTCGCCTCCAGCTCGGCGCGCTCTGCACGGCGCTGGGCTTCCTTGAGATCCACGTCGTGGCACCACAGCGTGGCCAGCATCTGCGCGCACAACTGCACGATCGGCAGCCAGCGTTCCAGGTCCATCGGCACCGGCCGCGGGTCGATGCCGCACAACGTGCCGATGGCACCGTGGTCGAGCTGCACCGGCACGCCGAGGTAGGCGCCGATGCCGTGCCGGGCGATCGGCGCGGCAGCGTAGGCCGCGTGCGCGCTGACGTCCGCCACCACGCACGGGCCGCCGCGCACCATGCGCGAGCAGATCGAATCGGCCCACTTGAGCGCGTCGCCGCTGCGCACGCCGTAGCACGCGTCGGCGGCGGCCAGCACCAGCCAGTCCCCGCCTTCGACGCGGGTGAAGTACCAGGCGGCGACGCCGGTGCGCGCGCGCAGCATGGACAGGCAGGCATCGGCGGCCTCGCGGAAACCGTCGAAGGCGGGCAGCGGCAGGGTTTCGGGCGGCGAGCTCATGGATGCAACGACGGCGGTGACCGGAACGATGACGGGCTTCATGACGCCTGCCTCGATGGTGCCAGCATGCCGATGAATCGCCCCTGCGCCGATGGAAGCAGGTTTCATGCCGCCGTTTTTCCCTCACTAGGGCGGCAGCAGCGGCACCCGCGTCAGCGCGTCGGCCAGCGACAGCGCGATCAGCACCGCCAGCCAGGCGAAGCCCGCGCCGGCGACGATCCGCAGCAGCGCGTTGTCGGTTTTCAGGCGCATGAAGATCGTCAGCACCAGCAGCGCCTTGACGATCGCGATGCCGAGGTTGGCCACCTCGTTGAACGCGCCGAGTCTGAGCAGCGCGCTGCCGGCACTCAAGGCCAGCAGCGCCAGCAACGCCACCAGCGTCCACAGGTTGCTGCCCAGCGACGGCGGCCGCGGGCCGCTGCGGTGGCTGCGCCGGGGACGGGCGGCGCGCGCGTTCATCCGGCTCTCCCGACCAGGTAGATCAACGGATAGACGAAGATCCACACGATGTCGACCAGGTGCCAGTACAGCGCGGTCAGTTCCAGCGGCGTGTGGTAGTCGGCGTCGTAGGCACGGCGCCAGGTGCGCCAGGCCATCACCAGCAGCAGCACGACGCCGATGGTCACGTGCAGGCTGTGGAAGCCGGTGATGAAGTAGTACAGGCAGTAGAAGATCGCCATGCCGTGCGCGTACACGCCCTGCTGGGTGTAGCGGACGCCCGGGATCAGGCCTTCCCGGTATTCGGCGGCGTACTCGAAGCCGTGCATCACCAGGAAGCCGGCGCCGAGCGCGGCAGTGAGCACCAGCAGCGCGCTGGCCAGCCGCCGGCCGCCCAGTTGCACCTCGCGCACCGACAGCGCCACAGCGCAACTGCTGGTCAGCAGCACCGCGGTCTCGATCGTGCCCAGCAGCATGTCGGTGTGCCGGCTGGCCTCGGCGAAGGCGTCGGGGAAACGCACGCGGCACAGCGTGTAGCCGGCGAACAGCACGCCGAAGAACAGGACCTCGGTGGCCAGGAACGCCCACATGCCCAGCGTCGCGGCCTCGCGCTGCTGCACGGGATCGTCGAACTGCTCGGGCACGGGATGCAGGCGGGCGTTCATCGGCGGTAGGCGTAGGGGCCTTCGTGCACTTCCGGCGTCTGCTCGAAGTTGTGCAGCGGCGGCGGCGAGGGAACCTGCCATTCCAGTCCCTTCGCGTCCCACGGGTTGGCGCCGGCGCGCGCGCCATAGCGCAGCGACCAGCCCAGGTAGAACAGCGGCAGCAGGTAGGCCACGCCCAGGATGGTCGCGCCGGCCGAGGACAGCACGTTCCACACCTGGTACTGCGGCAGGTACTCGTGGTAACGCCGCGGCATGCCTTCCCAGCCCAGGATGTACTGCGGGAAGAAGGTCAGGTTGAAGCCGAAGAACATCAGGATCGCGGCGAAGCGCGCCCAGGCCTCCGAGTACAGCCGTCCGGTGATCTTCGGCCACCAGAAGTGGATGCCGCCCAGGTACGCCATCACCGCGCCGCCGACCATGATGTAGTGGAAGTGCGCCACCACGAAGTAGGTGTCGGTGAGGTTCACGTCCAGCGCGGTGGCAGCCAGGAACAGCCCGGTCAGCCCGCCCAGCATGAACAGGCCGACGAAGCCCAGCGCGTAGAGCATCGGCGCGTCGAAGCCGATCTCGCCCTTATACAGCGTGGCGGTCCAGTTGAAGACCTTGATCGCCGAAGGCACCGCGATGATGAAGGACAGGATCGAGAACACGATGCTCGCGTACATCGACTGCCCCGCCACGAACATGTGGTGGCCCCACACCAGGAAGCCGACCACGGCGATGCCGATGATCGCCCACACCATGAACTTGTAGCCGAAGATGCGCCGCCGCGCGCCGGCGGTGATCAGCTCGCTGACCACGCCCATCGCCGGCAGGATCATGATGTACACGGCCGGGTGCGAGTAGAACCAGAAGAAGTGCTGGAACAGCACCGGGTCGCCGCCCAGCGCGGGGTCGAAGATGCCCACGCCGAACAGCCGCTCCAGCGCGATCAGCGAGAGCGTCATCGCCAGCACCGGCGTGGCCAGCATCATCACCAGCGCCACCGCGTACATCGACCACACGAACAGCGGCAGGCGCATCCAGGTCATGCCCGGCGCGCGCATGGTGTGCACGGTGACGATGAAGTTGAGGCCGGTGAAGATCGAGGAGAAGCCGACGATGAACACGCCGACCACGGCCATCAGCACGTGCGAGTTGGAGAACATCGTCGAGAACGGCGTGTAGAAGGTCCAGCCGGTGTCCACACCGCCCAGCAGCAGGCAGGCGAGGGTGAAGATGCCGCCGAGCACGTACAGGTACCAGCTGAACAGGTTGAGCCGCGGAAACGCCACGTCGCGCGCGCCGATCATCAGCGGCAGCAGGAAGTTGCCCAGCGTGGCGGGAATCGAAGGGATCAGGAAGAACCACACCATCACCACGCCGTGGAAGGTGAACGCCTTGTTGTAGGTCTCCGCGCTGACCAGGTCGCCGGCGGGGGTGACCAGCTCCCAGCGGATCAGCGCGGCGGCCAGCCCGCCCAGGAAGAAGAAGAAGGTGATGCCGATGCCGTACAGGATGGCGATGCGCTTGTGGTCGTGCGTGGTCAGCCACGAGCGCAGGCCGTAGCCTTCCTCCAGGTAGCTGCGCGGCGCCGGCAGGCGCTCAACGGTGCTCATCGGCGTTCTCCGTCTGCGTGCCGCGGGTCTTCAGGTAGGCCACCAGGGCCAGCACGTCCTCCTCGCCGATGCGCCCCTCGTAGCTGGGCATGATCGGCGCGTAGCCGGCGGCGATCTGGGCTTTCGGCAGCAGGATCGAGTCGTGCAGGTAGCGCTCGTCGGCCCGCACCTGCGAACCGTCGGACAGCGGCACGGTACTGCCATAGAGGTGTTCCAGATCCGGCGCGTGCACGCCTGACTGCGGATCGTGGCAGCCGCTGCAGCCCAGTTGCCGGAACAGCGCCCGGCCCTGCGCGGCCAGGCCGACGCCGGCGTGCGCCTGCAGCCAGCGCGCGTAGTCGGCCGGCGGCATGGCGACGACCGAGCCACGCATGCGCGAATGGTCGGTGCCGCAGAACTCGGCGCAGAACAGGTGGTAGGTGCCCGCCTGCGTGGCGGTGAACCAGAGCTGCGTGTAGCGGTCCGGCAGCACGTCCTGCTTCACCCGGAAGGCTGGCACGTAGAAGCTGTGGATCACGTCCTGCGAGGTCATCACCAGCCGGATCGGCTGGCCCACCGGCACGTGCAGCGTGTCGATCTCGCGCGCACCATCGGGATGCTGCACCTTCCACATCCACTGCTTGGCGACCACGTAGACCGGTTGTGCATCCTTCGGCGGCGTACGCAGCCGGATCCACAGGTGCACGCTCCAGCCGAAGATGCCCATGAACAGCACGAAGGGCACCAGCGTCCACGCCAATTCCACGCCCAGGTGCGAACGCGCCGGCGTGCGTTCGGCGGCAGTGCCGCGGCGGTACTTCACGCAGAACACCACCATCACCGTGAACACCCCGACCACCACCAGCGTGCACAGCGCCAGCAGCGTGTCGAACAGGTGGTCGACCGCCGGCGCGACCGACGAGGCCTGCGGCAGCATCATGCGCGCGCCCTCCGCCGCAGCCACAGCATCCAGAGCGCGAGCGCCAGCACGAAGGCCACGCCGAGCGCCTGCATGCTGCGGCCGATCGCCAGGCTGTAGCGGCCGGTAGTGGGGTCGTAGCCGCAGCACAGCAGCACCAGGCGGTCGACCAGGTTGCCCAGCCGGCCACGCGAGGCGTCCACCAGCGCCAGCCGCAGCGAGGCCGGCGGCCAGGACACGCCGAAGAAGTACTGCGCCACCTTGCCGTCCGGAGTGATCGCCACCAGCCCGGCGGCATGCGCGTACTGCTGCAGGCGCGCGTCGTAGAAGTAGCGGAAGCCGACCGCCTGGGCGAGCGCCCCGATCGAGGCCCGGTCGCCGGTGAGGAAATGCCAGCGTGGCACCCGGGCATCCGGATGCATGCGCGCGAGCATCGTGCGCGCGTGGCTGGCATCGGCGGGTGTCTCGCGCGGGTCGATGCTGACGAAGGCCACCTCGAAGTCGCGGCCGGGCTCTAGGTCCAGCCGGGCCAGCGTGTGCGCCATGCCGTTCAGCACCACGTCGCACAGGTTCGGGCAGCGGTAGTAGCCGAGCGCGAGCAGCAGCGGCTTGCCGTGGACGAGCGTGCGCAGCGCGACTGGCCTGCCGTCGGCGTCGGCGAAGCGCGCGTCCAGCGGGACCTGCGCGCCCAGGCGCTGGTCGAAGCCGGCGCGCTGGGTGAGATCGGCGGGAGGCGGAGGCGCCTGCGCGGCCCAACACGGCACCCACAGGACGAACAGCAACACCGTGCGCAGCAGTGCGCCCCCTGCGTACGCGCGACCGCGAGGCAAGACCAGGCCGCGCGCTCGCGCGCAAGGTGCCGGCCTGGCTTGGAAGGCCCGGCCCCTCATGGCGAAGGCTCCGCGGACGATGCGGACGCCGGCGCCGCCTGTCCGGAGGCCAGCAACGCCATCGCCCGCCCGATCGGTATCCGCGCCACCGTATGCGCGCCGTCCAGCCACGCATACCGGTCCAGCCGGGCGCGCTGCAGCGCACGCTCGGCGGCGATGTCCGCCGCCGGATCGGTCTGCAGGCGGGGCGGCGGCGGGATCGGGCGCGCCGGCGGCGTACCGGCCGTGAGCACCGGGCGCGCCCAGGCATACACCAGCAGCACGATCGCCAGCAGGCTGAGCGCCAGGATCGCCGCGGCCCAGTGCAGCAGGCCGGCCGCCACCGCATAGGACTCGTGCGAGTCGGGCTGCCGGCTCATGTCGATGCCTCCAGCGCGGCACGGCGTTGCGCGCCGTAACCCAGCCACCACAGGCCGCCGATGCCGATCCAGGCGAGCGGATCGCTCCACGCCAGCGCATGCCCGCGCAACCCAGGCAACACCAGCCAGGCCACGTAGCCGACCTGCGCGACGAACAGCCACAGCGCCACGCCGGCCAGCCACGCCACCCGCTGCTTGGCCTGCCGCGACAGCAACACGGCGAACGGCAGCGCCAGGTGGAACAGCGCCAGAAACGCACCCAGCCAGCGCCATCCCGTCTTCATCCGCGGCAGGTACCAGACCGTCTCGGCCGGCAGGTCGGCGATCCATGCGGTCAGGTAGTCCATGAAGGCCAGGTAGCCCCAGGCCAGCACCAGAACCATCAGCAGGCTGCCCAGGTCGTTCAGCAGTCTGGACGTCCACCCCCCGGATACCTTGTCGCGGCCGGCCACGCTGACGCACACCGCCAGTGCGGCTGCGGCGAGCAGTTGCGCCGTGCCGAGCAGGATGCCGAGCACCGTCGAATGCCAGCGCGGCACCAGCGACATCACCCAGTCGACCGCCGCGATGGAAATGGTCAACGCATAGAGCACCAGCCCACCGGCGGCGAAGCGCGCGGCGGCCGGGGTCGCCAGCCGACGGCGCATGGCGTGCGCCAGCCACAGCCACACGCCGCAGACGACCATCGCGCGCGCGATGAAGAACGGCACGTCGAGCCACCAGCGCTGCGCCTCGAGCGACGGGTCGGCCGCCTGCGCTCCGGCCCAAGGGAACAGCGCCGCCACGCCGATCAGCACCGGCAGCAGCAGCAGCGCCATCAGCGGCAGCCGCCGGCTGGCGGCGAGCAGCGCGGGGCGCAGCGCCAGGCCCCAGTCGCCGCCGGTCAGCGCATGCACCATCAGCAGGCCCACGCTGCCCAGCGCCGGCGCCAGCCAGAACAGCCAGGCAAACAGGTAGGACAGCAAGGCATCACGCGGCGCGTGCAGGCCCAGCAGCAGGCAGGCGGCCAGGGCGAGCAGGCCGATCGCCGCGGCGATGCCTTCGCCGCGCGACACGTCCGGCCAGCGCCGGCTCATCGGTTCACCCCCGCCTGCTGCAGCCGGCTCAGGTCCTGCGGCGTGAGCCGGTCGCGCGGGGCGTGCTGCGAGAGTTGCAGCCCGCGGATGTAGGCGACGATGGCCCAACGGTCGTGCGGATCGATGCGGTCGGCGTAGGGATACATCACGCCGTAGCCGTGGCTGATCACCTGGTAGAAGTGGCTGTCCGGCGCGTTGCGCAGGCGGTCGGTGTGGTAGCTCGGCGGCGCGGGGAAGCCGCGGCGCACGATCATCCCATCGCCGTTGCCCGACAGGCCATGGCAGGGCGCGCAGTAGATGTCGAAGCGTTGCTGCCCGCGCTCGAGCAGCGCCAGGGTGACCGGCAGCGGGTTGGCGTAGCGGCGCTCGCCGGCGTCGCCCCGGGCCAGGCTGCGGCCGTGCGCATCCAGCGGCAACGCCGGGCCAGGATCGGGCGGCAGGCTCATGCGGCCGCGTCGGCCGCTGGACGTATCGGCGGCCGCGCCCTGCGCCATCGGCACGCTGCCCGACGGCGGCGTGCGCGCGCTGTTGCCGTCGGCGAACAGCGGGCTCGGCGCGAGCGGCTTGTACTTCGGCTGGGCGTACATGTCGTGCATGGCCTGCTCACAGCCGGCCAGGGCGAGCAGGGCGAGCGCGAGCGCTGCCGTCCGCGTCACATGCGCGCCGCGCCGGTCCGGCCTCCGCTGCCACCACCAGCTCATGGCTGCACCTCGTCGATCGCCAGCGGGGCCAGCCGCTCCAGGTCCGCGTAGGCACGCTGCGCGTCGAAGAGCGGGTCGTCGGCGCGCAGCCAGAGGAAGAGGCCGTCGCGGCTGGCCGCGTCGAAGCGCGGCACGTCGAACAACGGATGGTTCAACCGCGGCAGGCCGTTGGCGACGAACATGCCGACGATGCCGAACAGCGCGGCGAACAGGATGGTCATCTCCAGCGCGGCCGGGATGAACGCCGGCCAGCTCGCATCGGGACGTCCGCCGACGTCGATCGGGTAGTCGACCACCGCGGCGTACCACTCAAGGAACAGCGTGCCGAAGCCGCCGCACAGGCCGCCCAGCAGCACCAGCAGGGGAATGCGGTTGCGCACCGGCCCGAGCGCCTCGGCCAGGCCTTCCACGGCGTACGGCGTATAGGCCTCCATCTGCGTGTAGCCAAGGCCGCGCAGTTCGCGCGCCGCCAGCAGCAACGCCTCGGCATCGTCGAAGCGGGCCAGCCAGCCTTGCTCGTGCAACGTGCTCACGCGCCCTCCCGCCCGAGCCGGGCACGCAGCTTGCGCAGCTCGAACATCGGCAGCAGCGGCAGCAGCCGCACGAACAGCAGGAACAGCAGGAAGAACAGCCCGATCGAACCGGCCAGGAAGGCGATGTCCCAGAAGGTCGGGTAGAACATGCCCCAGCTGGAGGGCAGGAAGTCGTGGTACAGGCTGCCGACGATCAGTTCGAAGCGCTCGAACCACATGCCGATGAGCACCAGCAGCGCGATCACGAACAAGGCCGCGGGGCTCTGCCGCACGCGCTGGAACCAGAGCGCCTGGATCGCCACCACGTTGCAGCCGATGACCGTCCAGTACACCCAGGCGTAGGCGCCGGTCAGTTGCTGCATGGCATGCGCGATCTCGTAGCGGTCGCCGCCGTAGAACGCGTTGAACAGTTCCGAGGCGTAGCTGTAGTCGACGAACAGGCCGGCCGCCAGCATCAGCTTGGCCAGGTTCTCGATGTGCCGCGCGGTGATGAAATCGCCGAGGTCGAAGAAGCGGCGCAGCGGAATGCCCAGCACCAGCACCATGCCGAAGCCGGAGAACAATGCGCCGGCGACGAAGAACGGCGGGAAGATGGTCGAGTGCCAGCCGGGCAGCAGGCCTTCGGAAAAATCCAGCGCCACCATCGAGTGCACCGAGAACACCAGCGGCACCGCCATCGCGGCCAGCAGCAGGTTGAGCGTCTCGAAGCGCTGCCAGTGCCGCGCCTCGCCGCGCCAGCCGAGCGCCAGCAGGCCGTAGAACACCTGCTTGCCGCGCGTGCGTGCGCGGTCGCGCAAGCTCGCCAGGTCGGGGATCAGGCCGACGTAGAAGTACAGGATCGAGACGATCAGGTAGGCGACGATCGCGGTGAAGTCCCAGAACAGCGAGCTCCTCCACTGCGGCCACACGCCCATGCGGTCGGGGTAGGGCGCCAGCCAGTAGAAGAACCACGGCCGGCCCAGGTGCAGGATCGGGAAGATGCCCGAGACCGACACGGCGAACACGGTCATCGCCTCGGCGTAGCGGTTGAGCGCGTTGCGCCAGCCCTGCCGCGCCAGGTACAGCCCGCCGGAGATGAAGGTGCCGGCCATGCCGATCGCGATCCACCACACGTAGTCGGCGATCGCGAAGGCCCACGCCACCGGCATGTCCAGGCCCCAGATACCCACGCCCCGGGCCAGCAGCCAGACGATGCCGGCGCCGAGCCAGGCGGTGAGCACGAACGCGAGCGCGAAGGCGAGCAGCCACAGGCGGCCGGTCGGGCGCTCGAGCACGATGTCGCTCACGCGGTCGGTGATCGAGGCGTGGGTTTCGTGCGGGGCGAGCAGCGGCATGGTCATGCCGGCGCTCCTACGCTTGCCGATACGGCTCCCTCTCCCCCGTCCCTTATCAAGGATGGGGGAGAGGGAGCGGGGTCGAGGCGAGCGTGGAAGATGCGAGGCGCGCTCATGCGTCGTCCTCCAGCGCGGGATGCGGATTCCGGATCGCGGCCAGATAGGTCGTGTGCGGCCGCGTGTTGAGCTCCTCCAGCAACGCGTAGTTGCGCGGCGAGGCCTTCTGCCGGCTCACCGCGGTGGCCGGGTCCTGCTGGTCGCCGAACACGATCGCCTGCGTGGGACACACCGCCTGGCAGGCGGTCAGCACCTCGCCGTCGGCGATGCGCCGGCCGTCCCGGTCGGCGGCGATGTGTGCCGTCTCGATGCGCTGGATGCAGTAGGTGCATTTCTCCATCACGCCGCGGTTGCGCACCGAGACATCCGGGTTGCGCTGCGCCTTCAGCGTTTCGGTGGTGAGGTCGCTGTACTGCAGGAAGTTGAAGCGGCGCACCTTGTACGGGCAGTTGTTGGAACAGAACCGCGTGCCCACGCAGCGGTTGTAGACCTGCACGTTGAGGCCTTCCGAATCGTGCACGGTGGCGCCGACCGGGCAGACCACCTCGCACGGCGCGTGCTCGCAGTGCATGCACGGCACCGGCTGGTGATGGATGCGCGGGGCGCGCGCGTCGCCCTCGTAGTAGCGGTCGACGCGGATCCAGTGCATCTCGCGGCCGCGTTCGACTTCCCCGGCGCCGACCACGGGGATGTTGTTCTCCGCCTGGCAGGCGATCGTGCAGGCGCCGCAGCCGATGCAGGCGTTCAAGTCCACGCTCATGCCCCAGGCGTACTCGCCATGCGGGCGGTCGGGGTAAAGGCTGGGCGATGGCTGCGCGTGTTCGCGCGCGAAGGCGGGATCGGCACGGAAGTCGTCGAGCGTTGCGCTGCGCACCGGTGCGCGGCCTTCCATCGCATGGTGGCGCTGGGTGGTGGCCAGCGCATAGCGCGTGCCGGTGCGATTGATGCGCAGGCCATCGGTGCGCCACGGCGCGTCCGCGCTGCGCAGGGCGTAGGCGTCGAAGCCGAGCCGTTCGCCCAGGCGCCCGGCGTGGCGGCGGCCATAGCCGAGCAGCACGGTAACGCTGCGCGCGGCCTGCCCCGGCATGATCCACGCCGGCGCCTGCGTGTGGCGGCCGTCGATGCGCAGCTCGATCGCATCGCCGTTGCTGATGTCGTGCGCCAGCGCGAGCTCCGGACTGACCAGCGCGACATTGCTCCAGGTCAGCGTGGTCAGCGGCTTGGGGCATTCCTGCAGCCAGCCGTTGTTGGCGTAGCGGCCATCCCACACGGTCGGGTCGGGCGCGAACAGCAGCTCGAGGCCCGGCGTATCGGCCGCGTCGGGGATCTGCGCGAGGAACGCGGCATCCACCTGCACGTGTTCCGCGGGCGGTGCGCTGCGGGCGATCACGCCGGCCTGCAGGCTGGCGGTCCAGAACGCGTCCGGGTCGGCGCCGGCCGGCGCGCGCCAGGTCGCCTGCACACGCTCGCGCGGGTTGCGCCCGTCGCCCAGGAACAGGGCCAGCAGCTCGTGCGCGCTGCGCCCGTCGTAGAGCGGTGCTATCACCGGCTGCACCACGCTGGCGGTGCCATCGGCCGCGCGCAGGTCCGACCAGCTTTCCAGCGCGTGCGCGCAGGGCAGGTGCCACTGGCAGGCGCGCGCAGTCTCGTCGCGATACAGGCCCAGGTGGATGCGGTGCGGCACCCTCGCCAGATGGGTGGCGAAGCGCGCGTCGGCCGGCGTGGCGTAGGCGGGGTTGCCGTCGAGGATCAGCAGGGTGTCGACGCGGCCGGCCGCCATCGCATCGGTCAGCTCGCGCAGGCTTTCGGCCGCGGCGATCCAGGGCTCGACCGGCGCGTAGTACTCGACGGTGTGGCCGACGCTGCCCAGCGTGTCGTTCATCAGGTGCGCGAGGGCGTGCACCCACGGCGGCTGGCTGCGACCGGCCAGCACCAGCGCGCTGCCGCGCGCGCCATCGAGATCCTGCGCCAGCGCGCGCAGGCGGCGCGGTGCGAGACCGCTGGACTGTGCGGCGCGCACGCCGGGCAGGCCAAGCCGTTCGCCCAGCTCGAGCGCGAAGCGGCCGACCTGCGCACTGGCCAGCGGCCAGCGATGGTCGGCCTTGGCGCCGGTGAGCGTGGGCGAGGCCTCGACCACATAGAGGCGGTTGAAGTCGCCCGACGCCGGATCGCGGCCGGCGATGAAGTCGCGGCCGTGGCGCAGGCTGCCCGGCATCGTGCCGAGGAAGTCGGCCTCCAGCGACAAAATCACCCGCGCGCGGTCGAAATGGTGGCGCGTGCGCAGCGGACGGCCGAAGGCCTGTTGCGCGCCGGCCAGCGCGTTGTCCTCGTCGACCGCTTCGTACACGTGCCAGCGGGAACCGGGAAAGCGCGCGAGCCAGGTGTCGCGTTGCGCCGCCAGCGTGGGCGAGTCGAGCCGGCCGCTGAGCACGTGCAGCCCGCGGCCGTCGCGGGCGAAACGCGCGGCAAGCGTGCGGACCTCGTCCTCGAAGGCGTCCCAGGTGGAGGCGACGCCTTCGTGCACCGGCCCCTGCGAGCGGTCCGGATCCCACAGCTCCAGCACCGCCGCCTGCGTCGCCGCCGAGGTGGCGCCCAGGCTCATCGGATGCGCCGGATTGCCCTCGATCTTGGTCGGTCGCCCCTGGTGGGTTTCCACCAGCACGCCGGCGACGTCGCCCGCGCAGGCCAGCGTGCTGGCGTAGAAGCGCGGCAACGCCGGCGGCAATTGGTCGGGCCGGCGCACCCACGGCACGATTTCTTCCTGCGGCGGGCGGCTGCAGGCGCCCAGGCCGGCCAGCGCGAGCGAGGCGCCGAGCAGCTTGAGGAAGCCGCGGCGGTCGAGCGTCGGTTCCAATCGCGCCAGTTGCGGAAAGGCCTCCCGCAGGCGGTCGCGCCAGGCCGGTTGCTCGATCAGTTCCTCCAGCGCGCGCCAGTAGCGCGGGCCGCGGGCGTCGGCGAGCTGGCCGCGCAGCGCGTCCATGGCCGAGCGGGGCCCGGTCATGCGAGGTCTCCTGCAAGGCGGCTCAGCGATGGCATACCGAACAATCCGTCAGGCGGCGCATGTCGACGTGGTAGCGCCTGACCAGCGCGAGGCCGAGCTTTTCCTGATCCTGCGCCTTCCAGCCCATCGCGAACTCCTGCCCGCGCGGGCGCAGGTACTTCTGCGGCGCGCGGTGGCAGTCCAGGCACCACTCCATCGACAGCGGCTGCGTGCGCATCGTCAGCGGCATGCGGTCGACGCGGCCGTGGCAGCTTTCGCAGCCGACGCCCTTGGCGACGTGGATCGAGTGGTCGAAGTAGACGAAGTCCGGCAACTGGTGCACGCGCTGCCAGTGCAGCGCGACGCCGCGTCGCCAGCTCTCGACCACCGGCGCGAGCATCGCCTGGTCGGTGTAGAGCTGCGAGTGGCAGGTCATGCAGGTGGCGATCGGCGGCATGCCGGCGAAGGCGGAGGTCTCCACCGTGTCGTGGCAGTAGCGGCAGTCGATGCCGTCGTCGCCGACGTGGTGCTTGTGGCTGAAGGGCACCGGCTGCTCCACCGCTTCGCCGATGCGGTGCGGTTCGCCGGTCAGTCCACGCCAGGCCAGCACCGCGGCGCTGGCCGCCACCAGCAGCGCGATCAGGGTGAGCTTGGCGAACAGGCCGAAGCGCGGATGGAAGATCTGGGTCATCGCCCTCTCGTTGCGATCCCTTCAAGCGAGCGTTCGCCGATCACCATTGCAGGGTGCGTGTGAAGTGCGCGGCGTTTGTCTAATAACGGGGGCGCGCAGCGCCAACCTTCGCCTCCTCTCCCCTCGGGGAGAGGATTGAGGTGAGGGGGACACTCTTGCGGGAAAGCTCCACAGAGGAAGCTCCCCCGCGAGCCCCGGCCCCCCTCACCCCGGCCCTCTCCCCCATCTTTGATTGGAGCCGGGGAGAGGGAGCAACGGCCTAGCCGCCCGGCGACTTGCGCAGCGTTTCGCGCAGGTCCTGCACGTGCCCGGCATCCACCGCCTCGGCGTGATTGCCCCAGGCGTTGCGGATGTAGGTGGTGAGATCGGCGATCTGCGCGTCGTCCAGGCGGTCGGCAAAGCCTTGCATCGCCAGTCCGGTCGGTTCGGCCGTGGTCTGGGGTATGCGGGCGCCGTCGAGAATCACGCCGATCAGCGTGTCGGCGCTCTGGGCCTGCACCGCGGAGCTCTGCCGCAGCGGCGGGAAGGCGCCGATCTCACCCTGGCCCTGCTTCAGGTGGCAACCTTCGCAGTTGTCGACGTAGAGCGCGGCGCCGCGATCGAGGATGTCCTGGTCGATGCTGGCGACTGTCCTGTCCTTGGGCGCCGGCAGGCTCTTGAGGTAGGTCGCGATCGCCTGCAGGTCGGGTTTGCTCAGGTACTGGGTGGAGTCCTGCACCACCTGCGCCATCGGTCCGGCGGCGGACGTGCGGCTGTTCCGGCCGGTGCCCAGGTATTCGACGATGTCCTGCTCGGTCCAGCTGCCCAGGCCGTCGCGCACGCCGCCGGCGAGGCTGGGCGCGAAGGCGTTTTCGGCGAAGCCGCCGGTGAGCGGATCGTCCTCGTCCACGGCGCCGGCGAGGTTCTTGGCGCTGTGGCAGGCGCCGCAGTGGCCCAGGCCCTTGACCAGGTAGGCGCCGCGGTTCCACTGCGCCGAGCGCTTCGGGTCCGGTTGGTAGGTGCCAGCGTCGAAGAACATGCCGTTCCATTCCGCCATCACGCCGCGCTGGTTGAGCGGCCACGGCAACTCGTTCGCCCGGTGCGCCTGGCGCACGGGCGCGAGCGTGTCGAGGTAGGCCTTGATCGCCAGCACGTCGTCGCGGCTCAGGCGCGTGTACCAGGGATAGGGGAAGGCCGGGTACAGGTGGTTGCCCTGGCGGTCGATGCCCTCGTGCATCGCGCGGTAGAAGTCCTCGTCGCTCCAGCGGCCGATGCCGGTATCCGGGTCGGGCGTGAGGTTGCTCGAATAGAGGGTGCCGAACGGGGTCGGAATGGCGCGGTCGCCGGCGAACGGCACGCCACCGTCGGCAGTATGGCAGGCGACGCAATCGCCCGCGCGCACCAGGTAGCGGCCGCGCGAGATCTCGCCCCAAGGGCCGGGGCTCATGCGCTCGCCGAGCTTGATTGCCGACGGTGCCGCGGTGTCGCGGCCGTGGCTGCAGGCGGCGCAGAGGGCGGCAGCGGCGAGCAGGCACAGCAGGGTGATGGATCGCGCGAGCGTCCTGCATTGGCGCAAGGCTTCCCCCATCCGCCTGTCGGCACCTTCCCCCGTGGAACGGGGGAAGGCTCGTATGCGTGACCTCGCGCAAGATCCTTCCCCCGCGTGCGGGGGAAGGTGCCCGAAGGGCGGATAGGGAAAGCCTGGCCGAAACGTTGCGCGCCGCCCGCTCATGTCGCCACCAGCGGGCCGGGGTTCTTCAGGTAGCGCTTCATCGCCGCAGCCGACCAGTAGGTCAGCGCGCCGACCGTGCCGGTCGGGTTGTAGCCGGCGTTCTGCGGGAACACGCTGGAACCCATCACCCACAGGTTGGGCACGTCCCAGCTCTGCAGGTAGCGGTTGACCACCGAGGTCTTCGGGTCCTCGCCCATCGCCGCGCCGCCGGTGTTGTGGGTGGTCTGGTAGGGGATGATCGAGTAGGGCGCCGCGCGTTTCTTCGCGTGCACGGTGGCGCCGGGAATCGCGCGGCCGATCTGCGCGGCCTTGTCGGTGAGGAAACCCGACATCTTCAGCTCGTTGGGCTGGAAGTCGAAGGTCAGCCGCAGCAGTGGGTTGCCGTAGACGTCGCACCAGGTCGGATCGAGGTCCAGGTAGTTGCCGCGATAGCTCATCACGCTGCCGTGGGTGGCGATGGAACAGGCGGTGAGGTAGTGCTCGTGCATCGCCTTCTTCCAGCCCGCGCCCCACTTCGGCGCGTGCTCCGGCAGGTAGTGCTGCAGGATCGGCCGCCCGCCGGTGTTCCACAGCGCGATGTAGCCACCGCCGACGAAGCCGTGCGGACCGTGATCGAAGTTGTCGCCGTTGAACTCGTCGATCGCCTGGCCGAGCGCGCCGGCGCCCATGAATGGATTGAGCCGCTCCTTCTGGAACACGTCGACCGCGGAGGTGATCTGGTAAGCGTAGTTGCGCCCGACCACGCCGGTGTTGGCGACCGGGTCATACGGCCGGCCGATCCTGGAGACCAGCAGCAGGTGCACGTTGTGCTGGGCGAATGCGCACAGCACGACCATCTGCGCCGGCTGCTCGAACTGGTTGCCGTCGACGTCGACGTAGGTCACGCCGGTGGCGCGCCTGCCGGTCGAATCGGTGTTGACGCGGGTGACCGCGCAATGCGTCCTGAAACGGAAATTGTCCTTCTTCAGGAGCACCGGGAGGATGGTGGTCTGCGGGCTGGCCTTGGAGTAGTTGCCGCAGCCGAACCACTCGCAGTAGCCGCAGTAGGTGCACTGGCCCATCTGCACGCCGAGCGGGTTGCGGTACGGGCGCGAGGCGTTCGCAGCCGGACACGGGAACGGCTTGAAGCCGGCCTTGCGCGCGGCCTTGTCGAACAGCACGGTCGACGCGCTGCGTTCCAACGGCGGCAGCGGGTAGCCGCGCGAGCGAGCGCCCTCGAACGGATTGCCGCCGGCGACGAGCTGGCCGCCCACGTTGCCGGCCTGGCCGGAGACGCCGCAGAGGTATTCGAAGCGGTCGTAGTGCGGCTCCAGTTCCTCGTAGGTGACGCCCCAGTCCTGCAGGTTCATGTCGTCGGGAATGAAACCCTTGCCGTAGCGTTGCTCGGTGTGCGTACGGATGACGAAGTCCTGCGGCAGGAAGCGCCAGCACTGCCCGTTCCAGTGCACGCCGGCCCCGCCCACGCCGGCGGCGGGCAGGAACGAACCCAGGTGGCGCATCGGCAGCGCGGTCTGGCTGGCGTTGTTGCGGAAGGTCAGCGTCTCGCGTTCGGGCGATTCGAAGATCTGCTTGCGCACCGCGTAACGCAGCTCGTCCTGGATGTGGTCGGTGGCGAAGTCGGGCACGGTATCGCGCCAGGCGCCGCGCTCCAGCGCCAGCACCTGCACGCCCGCGTCGGTCAGTTCCTGCGCGATGATCGAGGCGGTCCAGCCGAAGCCGACCAGCACCACGTCCACCGGCGGCAGCCGCCGGGCCATCAGCCGGCACCGCCGGCGTGGGCCAGCGCCTCGCCCGGCACGCGGCCGATCAGGCTGACGTACGGCTGCCGGTAGGGCTGGCCGTATTCGCCGATCTCGCGCACGTAGTTGTAGCGGGGTCCGGGGAAGCCGATCAGCTTCCAGCCGGCGAAATCGCGGTTGCCGCCGTAGGCGGGGTCGGCCAGGAAACCTTCCTGGGTGTTCTGCCAGAGCAGGTCGAAGAAGGTCGTCGAGGGCAGGTCGCCGAGGTCGACCTTGCCGTCCTCCAGCGCATGCAGCACCTCGTCCTGCCGGTCGGCGGAGAGCCCGGCGAAGGGCTGCCGGTAGTGCGCCCGGCAGTGCTTGTCGATGCCGGCGATCGCCTGGCGGTAGATCTGCGCGGGCGTGTAGCGCAACTGATAACCCTGGCTGCTGGTCCCCCTGGGCCACGGCCCCTGCATGTACCAGCGCTCCGCACGGCCGTAGGGGCCGGCCAACTGCAGGTCGATGAAGGCCGGCACGCCGGCCTTGTCGGCACCGGGGCCGAGCGCATCGTCGGGAATCAGCCGCGCCGTGGCCGCGCGGACGAAATCCATCTCCCCCGGCTCGAAATAGGCAGCCGCCTGCCTGGCATGGCCGCCGGCATCGTGGCCGCCGCAGGCGCACAGCACCATGCTGGCCGGGACCGCCACCCCGACCAGCCTCAGGAAATCCCGGCGTGCCGGATCATGCTCCACGTCTGCCACTCCCTCGCGCTGGAAAAACCAGCCTAGGCAGGCGACGGTGAAAGCGCGGCGTCAACCGGGTGAAGGCGCGGTGGTCGGCGGCGCAAAATTTTGCGTTTGCGCTCAGCGACTTGGAGCCGCAACGCACGGGGAAACCATCGCCGCGCGGCTCAAGGGCGCGCGAGAGGCGCGACGCACCCCGCGAATGCGATCTGCGTCTCAATCGGCGTGAACATGGGTGAACCGCGGCCCGAAGATCGCATGCTTAATGCTTGACGCAGCAACGCTTTAGCCTGCACGCTTCCGTCACTTCCGTGTGGCCAACATTCACGGTTCTGGCCGCGCAAGCGTGTGTGGGAGGTGTCATGGCGAAGGACAACCTTGTGTTGCTGGTGGAGGACGACGCAGACACGCGCGAAGTCATGGCGCTGCTGCTCGATGCGGCCGGCTACCAGGTGTTGTCCGCCCGCGATGCCAAGGCGGGCATCCGGTTGATGGACGAGCAGCCGGACATCGACGTGATCGTCACCGACGTCAACATCGGTGGCGGCCAGGACGGCATCAGCATGGCCGAGGAACTGCGCCGGCGCGGCTCCAACGCCGCCGTGGTGGTCATTTCCGGCGACCCGGAGGCCTCCAGCGACCGGCTGGGGCCGACCGCCACCTTCCTGCCCAAGCCCTACGACCGCAAGGCGCTGCTGGCGGCCATCGCCGACGCACGCGCCCGCAATGCACGCGCCTGCGCCGTGGCCGACCAGGGCAAGCCGCCCTATTCCGGTTTATCCCACTAGCCACTTGAGGTAGGTTCGGTTGAGGCCGGCCATGCGGAACGCGGTCGCATCGCGGCTGCAACCCCTCTGCCCGGGGACGAGATGCCGATGACACCGTCGTGGACGACCGTGGCGCGGTGCTTGCTGTGCAAGGACGGTGGTGTGGATACGAGCGGGACCAACTCCTACCAGTTGCTGGTGCAGTCCATCCTGGACTACGCCATTTTCATGGTCGACCCGCAGGGCCGCATCCGCAGCTGGAACGCCGGCGCCCAGCAGATCCACGGCTATCGCGCCGCCGATATCGTCGGCCGCGCCTTCGCCCTGCTGCATACCGAAGAGGAGCGCGCCGGCGGCCGTCCCGAGCTGATCCTGCACATGGCTGCGGCGCATGGCCGCTTCCAGGAGGAAGCCGAACGGCTGCGCCACGACGGCAGCCGCTTCTGGGCGCATGTGGTGTGCGATGCGGTGCGCGACGAGAAGGGACACCTGCTCGGCTTCGCCATGGTCGTGCGCGACATCACCGAGCGGCGCATGACCGAGCAGCGCCTGCGCGAGGTGGAGCGGCGCTTCCGCCTGTTCGTCGACGGCGTCACCGACTGCGCCATCTGCATGCTCGACGCCGACGGCATCGTCACCGACTGGAACGCCGGCGCCGAGCGCATCAAGGGCTACGCCGCCGCCGAGATCATCGGCCACCCGCTGGCGCGCTTCTTCGTCAACCCGCAGGTAGCGCAGACCGCGATGACGGTCGCCAGCGAGACCGGCCGCTACGACGTGGTCGACTGGCAGGTACGCAAGGACGGCTCGCGCTTCATGGCCGAAATCGCCATCGACGCGATCCGCGACAGCGACGGCCAATTGCTGGGCTTCGCCAAGATCACCCGCGACATCACCGAACGCATGGAGGCCGAACGCCACCTGGAGGACACCCGCGCGCAGCTGTTCCAGTCGCAGAAGATCGAGGCGCTGGGCCAGCTCACCGGCGGCATCGCGCACGATTTCAACAACCTCCTGCAGGGCATCATCGGCTCGCTCGAAGTGGTGGAGATGCGCCTGGCTGCCGGCCGCCAGGACGTCGACCGCTTCCTCGGCAATGCGATCGATTCGGCCAAGCGCGCCGCCACGCTGACCCATCGCCTGCTCGCCTTCGCGCGGCGCCAGCCGCTGGCGCCCAAGAGCGTGAGCCTCAACGACCTGGTCGCGCAGATCGCCGAGCTGCTGCCGGCCACGCTTGGCGAGCGGATCACGTTGAAGCTCGACCTGGCACCGGGGCTGATGCCGGTGCTGTGCGATCCGAACCTGCTGGAAAGCGCGGTCCTCAACCTGGCGATCAACGCGCGCGATGCGATGCCCGACGGCGGCTGCCTGACCATCCGCACCGGCTCGGTGCCGCCCGGCGAGGGACCGCTGCACCGGCCGCACGCCCTGCGCGACGCGCCGACCCTGTTGCTGCAGGTCAGCGACACCGGCGTGGGCATGACGCCCGAGGTGCGCGCGCGTGCCTTCGATCCGTTCTTCACTACCAAGCCCAAGGGCCGCGGCACCGGCCTGGGGCTGTCGATGATCCATGGCTTCGTGACCCAGTCGCGCGGCGCCATCGAGCTGGAGAGCGAGCCCGGCCACGGCACCACCGTGTCGGTCTACCTGCCCAGCGGCGAGCGGCGCAGCGTGCGCGCGCTCGAGGGCCGCGACACCGGCGTGCGCTGGGAGCCTGCCGCCGGCGAAACCATCCTGCTGGTCGAGGACGAGGACGTGGTGCGCGACGTGGTCGCCGGCAAGCTGCGCGAACTGCGCTACCGCGTGCTGGAGGCGCGCGACGGACACGCTGGTCTGGCGATCATCGAATCGACCGAGCACATCGACCTGGTGGTGTCGGACATCGGCCTGCCCGGGCTCACCGGCCTGCAAATGGTCGACACGGGACGGCACCACCGGCCGGACATGAAGGTGCTGTTCGTCACCGGCTACGCCGAGACCATGCCGGAAGACTGGACGCTCGACGCCAACACCGACCTGCTGACCAAGCCATTCGAATTCGACGCGCTGGTGCACCGTATCCGCGCGCTGCTGCCGAGTCCGCTCAAGCAGGCGCGCACCCCGTAGCCGACCTGGGCCACCGCCGCCCTCGTTAAGTGCGGATCGCGAGCAGACAGGCAGGCGCCCTGCGCCCAACCGCGTGTAAAAACTGCCGGGTCCGGCAAAAGCTGCAGGCTTCGCGCACGGCCGGGCTCGCCGGTGCGGCGCCTCCGCGCTTGGCACGTGGCTTGAATGACACCGGGTGTCCCTCCTCTTGCGAGGCATCCCATGCACCTGTTCCTGCCCTGCCCGCCGCTGGTCCAGCCGATCCGCGTGCCGCGCCTGCCGCCCATCGGCAGCATGGTGCCGTCCAAGCCGGTCGGCGATCCCGAATCGCTGCCGCCCGATCCCACCCCGCCGCAGCCCTACGACCCGGGCGACCCGGTACGCGCGCCCAGGCCGCGCGAGCCCGACATGCCGGCGATCGATCCGCACGAACCGGGCATCCCGGTACCGCGCATCGGCGAGCCCGGCAGTCCCATGCGCTGCTGGCTCAACTGACGCAAAAGTTGACATGCCCGCTGCAAATTTTTCGCCTTTTCCGCACCGGAGGCTTTCATGAGCCGCAACGACGACGAACAGTCCCGCTACCGCAGCCGCGACGACCGCATCCGCGCACGCAACCTGCGCGATCCGTACGAGGCGCGGCGCGAGGTGCGCACCTACCACAACGATGACGACGACGCCGCAGGCGCCTGGCAGGCCGCGTACCCGGGCCGCCACGCCGAGGACACACGCGAGCCGCGCTGGGACGAACAGCCCGCCCGCTACGGCGGCGGCTATCGCGACGAGGACGAGCTGTGGTCGCGCCCGCACGACGCCCGCGGCGACGCACGCTACGGCCTGGACACCTACGCCGAACGCCACTTCGTCGGGGGCTACCAGAATGAGGACAACCGCCACCGCGCGCACGGCTACGGCCGCAGCGCCGGCGCGTGGCGGAACGAGGCGGACTACGGCCGCGAGCATGGACAGAGCAACAGCGGCTACGACGCCGAGCGCGCCTACGGCCAGGGCAACCGGCAGGACGATGCCCGCAGCGACGTCAGGCGCGCCAGCTGGACGCAGGAGCACGACTACGACGGCCCGCGCTACGGTGCCCGCCGCGACACGCCCGCGCGCGGCGGGACCGACAGCCAGTACGCCCGGACGGACATCTACGGCGGCGCCGGCTTCCGCCAGCAGGGCAAGCGCTACTGGTTCGACGAGGGCGACCAGCGCGGCCAGTTCCGCGGCACCCAGCCACGCGGCTACGAACGCAGCGACGACCGCCTGCGCGAACTGGCCTGCGAGCGCCTGACCGACGCCGATCTCGACGCCAGCGACATCGAGGTCAAGGTGAACCAGGCCACCGTCACGCTCGAGGGCAGCGTGCCCGCGCGATGGATGAAGCACGCGGCGGAGGACCTCATCGACGACCTCGGCGGCGTGAGGGACATCCAGAACCGCCTTCGCGTGGGCCGTGGCGAAGTGCCCGGCGCGCAGGCTTCGTCCGGTACCGCCGCCGCGTCTTCGCCTGCGGGCGGCAGCACGACGGGATCCGCAGGCACCACGTCGCCGAACGCCGGCGACGTCGGCGGGCGCAGCCGACATTGACGCGTTGTGCGCGCCTGCCTACACGGCACACGGGCAGGCGCCGCACCGCAAAAAGGCGAACGCGCGCAAGGCGTGCGCCGAGCGCGTGTCAGGCATTTCTTACAAGCGGGCATCATCTCTTCGACGCAGCTTGCACTTCGCTTGCGGCATCGTCGGCTTTGTCCACGCCGGCCTGGCAAGCGCTGCGCACCTGCGCGCTGTCGCCGTGGATACGCGGGCGCGCAAGCGCGACCGATCCTTCCACCCGACAGCCTGGGATCGACGATCCCACTTCCGGTGAAATTGTGCCGAAGACCGCTTCCATCCTGCTCGTTGACGACGATCTCCAATTCCTAGACGTGGTAACCGCTTTCGCCGAGAACAAAGACTGCGACGTGACCGGCGCCGCGACCCTTGCGCATGCACTCAAACTCACCGCCGAGGATCGCTTCGATCTGTTGCTGCTGGACCTGTCGCTGCCCGACGGCAACGGTCTGGAACTGATCGGCCGGCTGGACGCGCAGCAGACGGCCCAGGTGGTGGTGGTCACCGGCCATCCGACGGTGGAGACCGCCGTGCGTGCGCTGCAACTGCCCGTGCTCGATTACCTGATCAAGCCGATCGAGGGTACCCGGCTCAACCGCCTGCTCGACCAGGCGGTGGCTGCAGCCAAGCTGCGTCCCGCATCGGCGCAGCAAACCGAGCGCTGCGGCGAGCTGATCGGCGCCAGCGCGGTGATGCAGCGGCTGTTCGAGAAGATCTGCCGCGTCGCACCGCTGGACGTCACCGTGCTCATCCATGGCGAGAGCGGCACCGGCAAGGAGCTGGCCGCACGCGCGCTGCACCAGTACAGCAAGCGCAGCGGCCGCTTCGTGGCGGTCAACTGCGGCGCGATCGCGCCGGACCTCCTGACCAGCCAGTTGTTCGGCCACGAGCGCGGCAGCTTCACCGGCGCGGTGAAGGACCATGCCGGCTTCTTCGAGCAGGCGCAGGGCGGCACGCTGTTCCTGGACGAATGCACCGAGATGCCGCTGCAGTTGCAGACCCACCTGCTGCGGGTGCTGGAGGAGCGCGACGTGACCCGCGTGGGCGCCAGCGCCAGCAAGCCGGTGGACGTGCGGGTGATCGCCGCGACCAACCGCGACCCGCTGCAGGCGGTGCGCGACGGCGTGCTGCGCGCAGACCTGTACTACCGCCTGATGGACTTCCCGCTGGCGATGCCGCCGTTGCGCGAACACACCAGCGACATCGCGCTGCTGGCGCAGCATTTCCTGGACCGGCTCAACCAGCGCTACGACACCAACCGGCGCTTCGCTCCCGATGCGATGCGCCGGCTGGTCACCTACGACTGGCCGGGCAATGCGCGCGAGCTGAAGCATGCGGTGCAGCGCGCCTGGGTGATGTCCGGTGACGAGCTGGACATGCGCATCGCGCAGCCTCCGCAATACCCGCTGCACCAGGCCCACGACCACGGAACCATGCCCTTCCGGGTGGGCATGACCATCGAGGAGATGGAAAAGCAGATGCTCCTGCGCACGCTGGCGCATTTCGACAACGACAAGACGCGAACGGCCGAGGCGCTGGGGGTCAGCCTCAAGACGATCTACAACAAGCTGTCGCGTTACCAGCACGAAGACCGCGAATGAAATGAACGCACGACCGGCAAGCTCAGCCATCACCCCCATCCCCCTGCCGCTGCCGACCACGTTGCAAGCGCTCGATGCCTCCTCCGCGGAGCAGGCGATCGGCCGTCTGTTGCAGCACGTCAGCCTGCAGTGGCACGCCGAAGTCTGCCTGCTGGTGGCGCCGCACCGCCCCACCGGACAGGGCCGTTACTGCTGGCAGCTGCCGCCGCCGCCGGCCTCGCGCCGCGACGCGCGCGCGCTGGCCGGGCAGGTGGCGATGCAGTCGCTGCGCTCGGCGCTGACCGTGGAACGCTCCGACGCGCGCGAGCGCAACGGCAGCGCCCGCTTGCGCGCGATCGCCCTGCCGTGCCGGCGCGCGCGCCGTCCGGCCGCCGCGCTGGGCCTGGCGCTGTACCGCCCGCGCATGCTCGATGCCGAGGAGCGCGCCGCGCTGGCGCACGTCGGCGCCTGGCTCGCCGTGCTGCTGCAGCGCGAACGGCGCGAGGCGATCGAACAGGAACAGAACGCCGATCCGGTGCCGGTGGTCGATGCGATCAACAACGCGCTCAACGTGATCCTGATGCGCACGGACCTGGCCGCGCTGATGCTCGAGCGCAAGGAGCACGCCAACGTGCTGGCGCTGCTCAACCAGATCGGCCACGGCTGTCTGCGCTGCGCCGAGCTCGCCCGTCGCCTGCTCGCCGACCAGCCGACCCTGCACCACTCCGAACTCAACTAGCGTTCCCGCAGGCGTCCACCGCAAAGCGGACGCGACAGCGTCGCTCGCGCACTTCCTTCCGCAAACGTCTAGTCGCGCTCCACGCCGCCGTCACCGCGGCTAGCTGCCCGCTCCGGCACTTTTTCCAAGCGGCTTTGTAGTTTTGCCGCGACCGCTTCCGAGCAGGCACGACAGCATCCGTCTTGTCGAAGACGTTGCACGCGTAACGGCGGCGTTCGGCGCACTTTCGACTGGCATGGATGTTGCGACCACACGGCAGCCGCCGCGCAACGCGGCGTGCCGTCGGGCCCCTGCTCGACGTCCCCAGAACGGAACAAGAGAGCACCGACATGTCCACCAAGAATCCAGGCAGCGGCACCAGCAAGCGCGGCTTCGCCAGCATGGACGAAGAGCGCCAGCGCGAGATCGCCAGCGAAGGCGGCCGTGCGGCGCACGCCAGCGGCCACGCCCACCAGTTCACCTCCGAGGAAGCGCGTCGCGCCGGCCAGAAGGGCGGCGAGGCGGTCAGCTCCAATCGCGAACACATGGCCGCGATCGGCCGCAAGGGCGGCGAGGCGAGCCACGGCCGGCGCAACGAGGGTGCGCAGCAGGCCAAGGGTGGCCGGCAGGAGCAGAAGAACGAGGAGGAGGACTGACCGGGCGGCAGCCCGGCGCCGGCAGCGCAAACCACCCACGAGGAAACCGACATGAACCCACGACGCAACGGCCTGCTGTTGGGCGCGCTGCTGCTGGCCAGCCTGCCCTGCGCTGCGTTCGCGCAGAGCAGTGCCAGCGACGGCAGCAGCCGGAACGGCAGTCACGGCATGACCCAAGGCAACCACGACGCGATGTTCATGCGCGAGGCCGCAGCCGCCAGCCTGGCGGAGATCCAGGCCGGCCAGATCGCGCTGGACAAGGGCTCGTCCACCCAGGTCAAGCAACTGGCCCAGCGCATCATCGACGACCACACCAAGGCGAACGACCAGCTGATGAGCATCGCCCAGCGCAAGCAGGTCACCCTGCCCACTGCGCCGATGCCGATGCAGAAGCAGGAGGCCGCGCACCTGAACACGCTGAGCGGCGCCAGCTTCGACCAGGCCTATGCGCAGGCGATGGTCAAGGACCACCGCGAGGCGATCAAGCTGTTCGGGATGGAGAGCCAGAACGGCAGCGATGCCGACCTGAAGCAGTTCGCCAGCACCACCCTGCCGGCACTCAAGCAGCACCTGCAGATGGCCGAGCAGATCGCCGGCGGCGCGCACTGATGCCATGAACGCCACCGCCAGCCAGCGCTGTGCCCACCCGGCCTGCCGCTGCAGCGTGCCGGTCGGCGACACCTATTGCTCTGATCACTGCCGCCAGACGGTGAACGAGCCGGCCAATGGACCGTGCGGTTGCGGCCACTCGCCGTGCGAACCGAAGGACGCATCGAGGGACCGGCCCTCCTGATCCGTAAGTGGGCTTCAGCCCCGCTTGCCAGCCGCGAGGCGGGGCAGGTGGGCTGAAAGCCCGACCTACGTGCCCGGGCGCAATCCGCGGTGTTCCAGCCACATCCCCAGTTGCGCCAACACCTCGCTGCGCGCCGGCTCCGCTTCGTTGAACAGTTCGTGGTACAGCCCGTCGAACACCCGCGTGGCCAGCGCGCCGCTGGCCTGCGCCGCCGCGGCGAAGGCACGGCTGCCATCCGCATCGACCAGGCGGTCGGCGCCGGCCACCAGCAGCAGGCTGGGCACCGCCAGCTGCGCAGCGCGCGCGATGCAGTGCGGGCCGCTTTCGAAGATGAAGCGCGCCAGCCGCGGCGTGATCCAGCCCGAGCGCAGCGGGTCGTGCCGGTAGGCCGCGACCACCGCCGCCTCGTGCGAAAGCGCCTCGAAGGGCAGGCCGCTGCGCAGCGGCAGGTTCGGCAGCACGGGCGCAAGCCGCCGCGCCAGCGCCTGCTCCCATGCCGACGTCCAGGTGCGCAGCGCCGGCGAGGAAAGCACCATCGCGCGCGGTGCCACGTAGCCGTCCAGCACCGCGCGCAGCGCGACCAGGCCGCCCATGCTGTGGCCCAGCAGCAACGGCGGCGCGGCCAGCGTGGCGGCGAAGTGGCGATAGACGCCGGCAAGGTCGTCGAGCAGTTCGAGCGGCCTCGACAAGGCGCCTCGCCGGCCCGGCGACCGGCCATGGCCGCGCTGGTCGTAGCCGCGCACCGCGTAGCCGCGCGCGTTGAACCACGCGGCCAGTACTCCGTAGCGACCGGCATGCTCGCCCAGGCCATGCACGAGCAACACGCCGGCGTCCGCGCCGGCCCGTGGCCAGTCGTGCAGGCACAAACGCCCGCCATCGGCCAGGGTCAGCCAGTCGAGCCTGCCCTCGCTTGTCCGTACAGCGTCCACGCGCCTGCCTTGCCGTTCACCCGCGCCTAACCTAGCCGGGCGGCGGCCTGCTGAACAGGCTCGAAGTATGAGACGGGCGCCCCTATATCATCGGCTGACGCCGCACCCGACGCCTCCAGCCGCCATGCCGCTCGAACACTTCCACCCCGCCGTCGCGCGCTGGTTCCAGCGCAGCTTCCCCGCGCCCACGGCGGCGCAGGCGGACGCGTGGCCGAACATCCATGCCGGCCGGCACACGCTGGTGGCGGCACCGACCGGCTCGGGCAAGACGCTGACCGCCTTCCTCGCCGCCATCGACGCGCTGGTGCGCGAAGGCGTGGCGCACGGTGGCGCGCTGCCGGACGAGACGCGGGTGGTCTACGTGTCGCCGCTGAAGGCGCTGTCCAACGACATCCACATCAACCTGGAAGCGCCCCTGGAAGGCATCCGCGCCGAACTGGAGGCCGAAGGCCTGCCCGACGTGGCGATCCGCACCGCCGTGCGCACCGGCGACACGCCGCAGGCCGAGCGCGCGCTGATGCGCAAGGTCAGCCCGCACATCCTGGTCACTACACCCGAGTCGCTGTACGTGCTGCTGGGCTCGGCTTCCGGGCGCGCGATGCTCAAGAGCACGCGTGCGGTGATCGTGGACGAGATCCACGCGCTGGCCAATTCCAAGCGCGGTACGCACCTGGCACTGTCGCTGGAGCGGCTGGAGTCGTTGTGCCAGCGGCCGCTGCAGCGGATCGGGTTGTCGGCGACGCAGAAGCCGATTGAAGAGGTGGCGAGGTTTCTGGTCGGTGCACGGAGCCAGGCTCCCTCTCCCCCGTCCCTTATAAAGGATGGGGGAGAGGGTTGGGGTGAGGGGCGGCTCTTGCTTGGAACTTCTCCAGGTGAGCTTCCCGCAAGCCCCAGCCCCTCATCCGACCCTTCGGGCCACCTTCTCCCCGGAGGGGAGAAGGAACAGTCTGGCTGCACCATCGTCGACGTAGGCCACACCCGCCCGCGCGACCTCGCCATCGAAGTCCCGCCCGTCCCGCTCGAAGCGGTGATGTCCAACGACACCTGGGACACCGTCTACGACCGCCTCGCCCAGCTCGCCCGCGAGCACCGCACCACGCTGGTGTTCGTCAACACCCGCCGCATGGCCGAGCGCGCCGCGCGCCACCTGGCCGAGCGGCTGGGCAGGGAGGCGGTGGCCGCGCACCACGGCAGCCTGGCCAAGGAACTGCGGCTCGATGCCGAGCAGCGCCTCAAGCGCGGCGAGCTGAAGCTGCTGGTGGCCACTGCCTCGCTGGAACTGGGCATCGACATCGGCGACGTCGACCTGGTCTGCCAGCTCGCCTCGCCGCGCTCGATCGCCGCCTTCCTGCAACGCGCCGGCCGCTCCGGCCATGCGGTCAACGGCACGCCCAAGGCGCGATTGTTCCCGACCAGCCGCGACGACCTGCTCGAATGCGCTGCGCTGCTGGATTGCGTGCGTCGCGGCGAACTCGATGCGCTGGTGCAGCCGGTGCAGCCGCTGGACGTGCTGGCCCAGCAAATCGTCGCCGAGGTCGCCTGCCAGGAATGGGACGAGGACGCGCTGTACGCGCTGGTGCGCGGCGCGCATCCCTACCGCGAACTGCCGCGCGAGCAGTTCGACGCCATCGTGCGCATGCTGGCCGAGGGTTTCAGCACGCGCCGCGGCGCACGTGCGGCCTATATCCATCGCGACGCCGTGCACCGGCAGCTGCGCGCCAGGCGCAACGCGCGGCTGACCGCGGTGACCTCCGGCGGCACCATTCCGGACACCGCCGATTATCTGGTGGTGCTGGAGCCGCAATCGACCATCGTCGGCTCGGTCAACGAGGACTTTGCGGTCGAGAGCCTGGCCGGCGACGTGTTCCAGCTGGGCAACACCAGCTACCGCATCCTGCGCGTGGAACGCGACCGCCTGCGCGTGGAGGATGCGCACGGCGCGCCGCCGAGCATCCCGTTCTGGCTTGGCGAGGCGCCGGGGCGAAGCGACGAGCTGTCGTTTGGCGTGGCGCGCCTGCGCGAGGAGATCGCCGAAATCCTGGACGCCGGAGGTGTCGCCGCGGCGGTGGCCTGGTTGCGCTCGACGCTCGCGATGGGCGAGGCGGCCGCGCAGCAACTTGCCGACTACCTGCACCGTGCCAAGGTCGCGCTCGGCGTGCTGCCGACCCAGCACACGATCGTGTTCGAGCGCTTCTTCGACGAATCCGGCGGCACCCAATTGGTGATCCACACGCCCTTCGGCAGCCGCATCAACCGCGCCTGGGGCCTGGCGTTGCGCAAGCGCTTCTGCCGCCAGTTCAACTTCGAGCTGCAGGCGGCGGCGACCGAGGACGCGATCGTGCTGTCGCTCTCGACCAGCCACAGCTTCCCGCTGGAGGAAGTGTCACGCTACCTGCACTCGAACTCCGCCGAGCACGTGCTGGTGCAGGCGCTGCTGGATGCGCCGCTGTTCCCCGCGCGCTGGCGCTGGAACGCGGTCACCGCGCTGGCGCTGCCGCGCTACACCGGCGGCAAGAAGACGCCGCCGCAGATCCAGCGCATGAAGAGCGAGGACCTGCTCGCCACCGTGTTCCCCGACCAGGTCGCCTGCCTGGAGAACATCGTCGGCGAGCGGCAGATTCCCGATCACCCGCTGGTCAACCAGACCCTGCACGACTGCCTGCGCGAGGCGATGGACGTGGACGGCCTGCTGCGCATCCTGCGTGGCTTCGAGACGGGTGCCATCAAGGTGGTCGCGCGCGACCTCACCGGCCCCAGTCCGCTCGCCTCGGAAGTGCTCACCGCCGCGCCCTACGCCTACCTCGACGACGCGCCGCTGGAGGAGCGCCGCACGCAGGCGGTACAGAACCGCCGCTGGAACGCCGAGGACGCGGACGACCTGGGCCGGCTCGACCCCGAGGCGATCGCCGCGGTATGCGAGGAAGCCTGGCCGCAGGTGCGCAGCGGCGACGAGATGCACGAGGCGCTGACCTTGCTGGGGTTCGTCACCGGCAACGAAGTGCACGCCAACACCGGCTGGCAGGAGCGCCTGGAGGCGCTCGCCAGGCATCATCGCGCAACATGCCTGGCGCTTGCCTCACCCCAACCCTCCCCCCTCCGGGGAGAGGGTTGGGGTGAGGGCGCTTCAATCGAATCAAAGCAGCGCGAAGCGCCACGTTCGCTTCCTCTCCCCTGTGGGGAGAGGATTGAGGTGAGGGGCCAATCTTGCGCTGAACTTCCATCAAACCTTCCCGCGAGCCCCGGCCCCTCATCCGACCCCTGCGGGGCCACCTTCTCCCCGGAGGGGAGAAGGAACGAGGGCGCGTGGGTAGCAGCCGAACTGCTGCCGCTGTGGCTAGCCATCCATGCGGACGCCACGCTGCGACCGCCGATCAGCGCCCCGCCCGACTACGCCGCGCAGGCCTGGACTCGCGACGACGCCCTGCTCGAGCTGGTTCGCCGCCGCCTCGGCGGCCTGGGTCCAGTCACCGTGGACAGGCTCGCCGCCTCGCTCGCGGTCGATCCGGCCGACATCGAACCCGCCCTGCTGCGCCTGCAGTCCGAAGGCTACGTCATGCAGGGCCGCTTCACCCCCGATGCGCCCGCCATCGAATGGTGCGAGCGCCACCTGCTCGCGCGCATCCACCGCTACACCATCGGCCGGCTGCGCCGCGAGATCGAGCCGGTCAGCCGTCGCGACCTGCTGCGCTTCTTCGCCGACTGGCAGCATCTGTCCCCGGACACGCGGCTGGAAGGTCCCGACGGCCTGATCGCCACGCTGCACCAGCTCGAGGGCTACGAGGCCGCCGCCGGCGCCTGGGAAAGCGAGCTGCTGCCCGCGCGCGTGAGCGACTACGCCAGCCGCTGGCTGGACGAGCTGTGCCGCGCCGGCCGCTTCGGCTGGAACCGCCTGCGCGCCGGCGGCGGCAGCGCCGGTCCGGTGCGCGCCACGCCGATCGTGTTGCTGCCGCGCCGGCAGATGGCCATCTGGACGTCCATGGCCGCGGACGGACAGCCGCAGGAAGCGCTGCTTTCCTCGCGCGCGCAGGCGGTCGCCGACGCCCTGGCGTCGCACGGCGCGCTGTTCTTCGATGAATTGCTGGACGCCACGCGCCTGCTGCGCACGGAACTGGAGAATGCGCTCGGCGAGCTGGTCGCCGCCGGCCGCGTCAGCGCCGACAGCTTCGCCGGCCTGCGCGCCCTGCTGCTGCCCGCGGCCAAGCGCGATTCACGCCCGCACCGGCGCGCGCGCCGGCATGCACTGAGCGAGATCGAGGATGCCGGCCGCTGGTCGCTAAGCCGCTCTTCCCTTCTCCCCTCCGGGGAGAAGGTGGCCCCGAAGGGGTCGGATGAGGAGCCGGGGCTCGCGGGGAACTCCGCAGGGGCTCCCCCGCAAGATCGCCCCCTCACCTCAATCCTCTCCCCCATCCCTGATGAGAGCCGGGGGAGAGGAGGCGAACGTGGCGCTTCGCGCCGGCTTGAATCAGATGAAGCAGAACACGTTGCGCGTGTCCTGCTTCGCCGCTACGGCGTCGTCTTCTGGAAGCTGCTCGAGCGCGAGGCCCCCTGGCTGCCCTCCTGGCGCGAGCTGCTGCGCGTCTATCACCGGCTGGAAGCGCGCGGCGAGATCCGCGGCGGCCGCTTCGTCGAGGGCCTGGTCGGCGAGCAGTTCGCGCTGCCCGAGGCGATCGGCGCGCTGCGCGCGGTGCGCCAGCGACCGCTCTCGCAGCAGTTGGTCTGCGTCAGCGGCAGCGACCCGCTCAACCTGGTCGGTACGGTGCTCGCCGGCGACAGGCTGCCCGCGCTGGCCGGCACCCGCGTGCTGTACGAAGACGGCGTGCCGGTGGCCGCGCTGGTGGCGAACAAGCCGCAGTTCCTGCAGGAGGCCGACGGCGCCACCCAGCAGCGCTGGCGCAACGCGCTGCTGCGCCGTCCGGGCGGTGAGCCGCACGGGATCGGCCTGGCGGCAAGCTGACACGCTTTCGTAGGGTGCGGGATAGTGGGGCTGAAGCCCCACCCGGCGATTACCGCGCTCAGTCGCTGATGTCGGCGATGTGGATCAGCAGCCCGTCGTGCACGCGGAACTCGCTGCGCCCGTCCAGCGCGATCGCCTGCCCGGCGCGGGCACCGTTGGGCAGGTCCAGCGCGAACACGCCTTCGAAGGCGATCCCCACCTGCGCCACGCCGTTGCTTTCGGCGTAGCGGGTGACTGTCTGCCGGCGGCGTGCGAACAACGGCAGCGTGCTCTGCGCCAGCCGGCGGAACTCCTCGATGCCCTGCGTGCGCACCGTGGTGACGCCTGCGGTGACGTTCTCGAAGGTGACCTGCGGATGCAGCGTGGCCAGCATGCCGTCGACGTCCAGGCGGTTGTAGGCGTCGATGTAGCGGTCGATCAGGGCGCGCATGGGAGTTCACCGGAGGAGACGCCGGGAGCATAGCAAGCGGGCGCCGGCCGGCCCTCTCCCGCCGGAGAGGGCCGGCCAGCTCACTTCACGTTGTCGGTCTCGCCGATGAACCGCGCCACGTTGTCGTGCAATTGCTTCAGCGAGTCCTCGTGCGCGTAGACCATGTGTCCGGACGGGTACCAGGCGTAGGAGATGTTCTTCTGCAGCGAGGCCGGAATCGGCAGGTGGCTCATCTCGTATTCGGCCGCGAAGTAGGGCGTGGCCAGGTCGTAGTAGCCACCGTTCAGGAACACTTTGAGGTCCGGATTGGTCTTCATCGCCATGGCCAGGTCCGGCATCACGTTGGTCGACTGCTGCAGCGCCTCGCCGTGCACGCCTGGCGCCTTGTGCGAGAAGTCCCAGTGGTCGATGTCGGCGAACAGCCGGTACTGCATGCCCTCGCCGAACTTGAGCTGGCGCCGCACGTAATCGTTGAAGGCCGAGACGTAGGCCGAGCTGATCGCCGAGGACTGCGGGTCGTACTCCGAATCCTTCGCCAGCGGATCGAGCGCGGGACCGGAGAAGCGGCTGTCCAGGCGGCCGGTGGTGAGGTCGCCGTCGAACTGCAGCTCGTGCTCGAACATGCCGCCAGTGACGCGCAGGTTGGCCTTGAGCAGGTAGTCGACCGGCAGGCCGGTGTACTGGTGCAGCTTCTCGGCCACCGCGCGCTTGCGGGCGTCATCCAGATGCGCGCCCTGCATCAGTGCGCTGGCATAGTCGCCCAGCGCGTACTGCTCGACTTCGCGCAGGAACGGCTCCAGCTGCGCCGGCGGCTGCGGCAGTTTGTGGTGGTAGTACGCGGTGGCGGCGAAGGTCGGCAGCGCCAGCGCATAGGGCATGTCGACGCCCGGGTTGAATTCGGGACCGTCGATGCTGGTATCGAAAGAAAGGATCTGCGAGAGCAGAATCACGCCGTTCAGATCGACGCTGTCATCGTTCTCCAGGATGTTCGCCAGCACCGCCGAGCGCGTGGTGCCGTAGCTTTCGCCGAACAGGTACTTGGGCGAATTCCAGCGCCCGTATTTGGAAAGGAAGCGGGTGACGAACTGCGCGAAGGCCTTGCCGTCGCCATCGACGCCATAGACCGCCTTCTTGCGCTTGTCCATCTGCTCGTCGCGCTTGGCCTTGTCCTTCTCGTCGGCGATCAGGCGCGAGAAGCCGGCGCCGGGCGCGTCGATGAACACCAGGTCGGAGGCATCCAGCAGGCTGTAGTCGTTGTTGACCAGGCCGTAGGGCGCCGCCGGCGTGTGGCTGTCGTCGCTGGTGACCACGCGCTTCGGGCCGAACGCGCCCATGTGCAGCCACACGGTGGCCGAGCCCGGGCCGCCGTTGTAGATGAAGGTGATCGGTCGCCGTGCCGGCTCTGCGCCCTGCTTGAAGTAGGCGGTGTAGAACATGCTCACGGTGGGATCGTCGCTGTCGTCGCCGTGCTCGTGCAGCACCAGCGTGCCGGCCACCGCCTTGTAGTCGATGCGCTTGCCCTCGACGCTCACCGAACCGCTGCTCTCGGCGCTGTGCGGCTTGACCAGTGCGGCGTCGGGCTTGTCCTTGCCCGCAGCCGCCTTGTCCTTGTCCGCGGCGAAGGCGCCGGGGGCCAGCAGCAACGCGGCCATCGCCGCGACCAGGGGGAGCTTGCGCATGGGACGACCTCGCGGCACAGACGGAAGCGCCCAGCATAGGCAGTGCCCCGTGCCTGTTCATACCCCAGAAGTCACGCCGCCGGCAGCGCCGGACCGTCGATCGGCAAGCTAGCCGCTGGCCAGCAGGGCGATCGCCAGCACCGCCAGCGCCAGGCCGGCCAGGTTGAAGCGCGACAGCCGCTCGCGGAACACCGCCAGCCCCGCCAGCATGCCGAGCGCCACCACGCCCAGGTTCATCCCCGCGAACACCAGCGCCGGGCGTCCCGGCAGCGCCTGGTGCGCACGCAGGTAGAACAGGATGTTGCCGAAGTTGAGCAGCCCGAGCAGCAGGCCCGCCGCCAGGCTGCGGACCTCCAGGCGTGCCTGGCCGCGCGCCAGCCGCCAGCCCTGCAGCACCAGCGAGACCAGCAAGGCCAGCACAAACATCGAAAGCAGCGCCGCGCCCAGCGGCACGCCGGCCTGGGCGACGCGCTTGAACAGCACGTCGATCACGCCGAAGCCGAGGAACACCAGCAGCGGGAAGGTCCAGCGGCCGGCTCCGGCCTCCCGTGCGGCGCCCGCGGCCGGTCGCCAGATGAGCCCCGCCAGCGCGGCAAACCCGAGGGCGATACCGATGCCCTTGATGGCGCTCGGCGGTTCACCGAACAGCATGAAGGCGGCCAGCAGCGAGATCAGCAGCGACAGCCGCTGCGCCACGTCCGAACGCACGATACCCGCGTGGCGTACCGAGGCGGCCAGCGCCAGGAAGATGGTCGGCAGCAGCACGCCCAATCCCAGCAGGGCCGGCCAGGCCGCCGTCGCCGCCTCGAGCGCCGCCGGCGCCGGGGCGAACGCCAGCGCGCTCGCGCCGGCAGCCACCACGTAGTTCCAGGCGATCGCCTGGCCCACGTCGACGTCCAGGCGGCGGGCCAGCTTGAGCAGCACCGAAACCAGCACGCTGCAGATCGCAGCAAGCAGCAGGAAAACCATCGTTGTCTCCGTCAGGGTCGCACGGCGTGGCGCGGCGAGGGCGTGCGATGGCCGAAGCGTTCGCGATAGCGCATCGGACTCAAGCCCAGCGCGCGGCGGAAATGGTGGCGCAGGCTGTCGGCGTGGCCGTAGCCGCAGCGATCGGCGATCTGCTCGACGTTCAGGCGGCTGCCTTCGAGCAGTTCGCGCGCACGCGCCAGCCGCTCCTCGATCAGCCATTGCCGCGGCGTGCGGCCGGTGGCCGCCTCGAAGCGGCGCAGCAGGGTGCGTTCGCTGGTGCGGGCGCGTGCGGCCAGCTCGGCAAGCGGCAAGGCCCGGTCGAGGTGGCGGCGCATCCATTCCAGCAGCGTGCCCAGCGACTCGCCGTGCTCGGGCAGCGGCGAGGGAATGAACTGCGCCTGGCCACCGTCGCGGTGCGCCGGCACCACCGCGCGGCGCGCCACCTGGTTGGCGACCTGCGGGCCGTAGTCACGGCGGATCACGTGCAGCGACAGGTCCAGCGCCGCCGCGCTGCCGGCAGAGGTCAGCAGCGTGCCTTCATCGACGTAGAGCACGTCCGGTTCCACGCGGATGCGCGGATGGCGCGCTGCGAGCGCGGCGGCATAGCGCCAGTGCGTGGTCGCGCGGCGGCCATCGAGCAGGCCGGTGGCGGCCAGCACGAACACGCCCGAGCAGAACGACAGCAGCCGCGCGCCACGTGCATGTGCAGCGCGCAGCGCAGCTAGCAGCGACGGCGGCGGCGCCGCGTCGACACCGCGCCAGCCGGGCACGATCACCGTGCCGGCATCGGCCAGCGTCTCCAGCCCGCCATCGGCCCGCACCGTCAGGCCGCCGGCGGCACGCAGCGGTCCGCGCTCCACCGCGCACACGCGGAAGTCGTACCAGCCCGGCAGCTCGGGGCGCGGCAGGCCGAACATCTCCACCGCGATGCCGAACTCGAAGGTGCACAGGCCGTCGTAGGCCAGCGCCACCACGCGCGGGTTGTCCGGCGGCTCGACGCGCGCGGAACGCTTTGGCGGTTTTTTCATGATGCTGGTCATTCTCGCCAATGGCCGCGTACGCCGCCAGTGCGCACACTGCCGGCCACCCCACCATGGAGCCCCGCCATGAGCGTCGTCAGCCACACCCCCGCCGCCCCCGCCACCGAAGCCGTGGCGCACTTCCAGGCACGCCTGTCCTTCGAGACAGACTGCGCCGACGTCTGGTACGCCAGCCGGCACGAGGAGAAGGATTTCGTGCTGCTCGACGTGCGCACGCCCACGCTGTTCGCCGCCGGCCATGTCCCCGGCGCGCTCAACCTGCCGGTGCGCACGATCGGCGAGCAGCGGCTGGCCGAATACCCGCCGGAGACGCTGTTCGTGGTCTATTGCGCCGGGCCGCATTGCAACGGCGCCAACAAGGCCGCGCTCAAGCTGGCGCGGCTGGGCCGGCCGGTGAAGGAGATGATCGGCGGACTCACTGGCTGGCTGGACGAAGGCTTCGGCCTCGAGCGCAGCTGATGGACGCCGCCGTGCGGGTCCGCCGCGCCAGCGGCGCCGACGTGCCACGCCTGCTGCCGCTGTGCGTCGAACATGCCGCCTTCGAGCGCCTGCCCCACGCGCTCGACCATGCCGCTCCCGACCTGACCGCAGCGCTCGACAGCACACCCACACTGCTGCACGCCTGGCTTGCCGAGTGCGGCGACGAGGCTGTGGGCTATGCGACGGCCAGCCTGGATTTTTCCACGCTGGCCGCCGCGCGTTACCTGCACATGGACTGCCTCTTCGTGCGCGAGAACTGGCGCAACCGTGCGATCGGCCGACAGCTGTGGCAGGCACTGCACGACTTCGCGCGGGCCTCTGGATGTCGTCAGATGCAATGGCAGACGCCGGAATGGAACACAGCGGCCGCGCGCTTCTACCGGCGGCTGGGCGCCTGCGAACTGCGCAAGCGGCGCTACGTGCTCCCACTGGACGCGGACATGCCGCAATCGTTGCGCCGATAATGTCCCCACCGCTCCGGAGCCACCCATGCTCGAATTGCGACCCACCTGCGAACACTGCAACAAGCCATTGCCGCCGGCCTCGACCGAGGCGTGCATCTGTTCGTTCGAGTGCACCTTCTGCCGCGATTGTGTCGAGCAGATGCTGGAAGGAGTCTGCCCGAACTGCGGCGGCGGCTTCGTACCACGGCCGGTGCGACCGGCACACGACTGGAAGAACGGCAACTTCCTCGGACGCCATCCGGCGACGGCGACGGTGACGTACAGGCCGGTGGATCGATCGATCCATCGGGAACTCGTGGCGCGCGTCGGCTCGCTGCCGGCGCAGGAGCGGTAAGCGGCGGATCAGAATTGGTCGTGCGTCGCGCGCTGTGTCGGAGGAGCTGACAAGGTTTCCGGCGAGCCCCGACCCCTCACCCCCCCTCTCCCCGAAGGGGAGAGGGAGCAGAGCGTGGCACGCTTGCAGGCATCGGCCCTCGGCACGTTCAACGGCGCACTGCTCGCGCACGAGCCGATATGCCTCCCTTGCCTCAACTCCCGAGCGCCCGCGGTATAGCGGCGGCAGCTCCTCTAAGAGCAAGAGAGGTACTCGGCAAGGCGCAAGGGCACCTAGCTTTTTAGTCACCCCGGGCTGAGCAGGCCGTTTCTTTTGGTTACTTTTCTTTGGGCCAGCAAAGAAAAGTGCCCCGAGCGCCATCAGGCGATCGGAAGCCCGCGGCAGGCGAGCCAAGTCGCGGAGACCGCCGCGCAAGAACGACAAGCAAGGCTAGCCCGCAACGGGATATCCCCACGAGCCCCGGCCCCTCACCCAACCCTCTCCCCGAGGGGGAGAGGGCTACAAGGCGGCGTCAGGCGCGCAGGTGCGCGGCCGCGCGGGCGAGTTGCTCGATGCCGGCCCAGTCGCCGGCGGCGAGCCTGTCCGCAGGCGTGAGCCACGAGCCGCCGACGCACAACACATTGGGAAGCGCGAGAAAATCGACCGCGCTGGCGGCACTGATGCCGCCGGTGGGACAGAAACGCAATTGCGGCAACGGACCGGCCCAGGCGGCAAGCAACCTGGCGCCACCGGCCGGCACCGCCGGGAAGAACTTCAGGTGCCGGTAGCCGCGCTCGAGCAGCGCCATCGCCTCGCTGGCGGTGGCCGCGCCGGGCAGCAGCGGCAGCGGGATGTCCTCGGCCGCATCCAGCAGCCGCGCCGTCGCGCCGGGCGACACGGCGAAGCGCGCGCCGGCCTCATAGGCCGCAAGCAGGTCGGCCTGGGTCAGCACCGTGCCTACACCGACCACTGCGCCCTCGACTTCCGATGCAATCGCACGCACGGCCTCCAGCGCCGCGGCCGTGCGCAGGGTCACCTCGATCGCGGGCACGCCGCCGGCGACCAGCGCACGGGCCATCGGTACGGCGGCACGGGCGTCCTCGATCACCACCACCGGGATCACCGGCGCCAGGCGCATCGTGCGTTCGATCTGTTGTTGCCTGTCGGCCTGGTTCATCAGAGCACTCCGGCGCCGAGATCGGCGTTCATGGCGTTGTGGCGGAACAGCGCGAACAGGTCGCGGCCAGTGCCCGCCTGGTGGGTGGCCTGGTTGCCGGCGTCGGGCATGCGCGCGGCGAACTCGGCCGGGTCGACGAGCAGCTCCAGCCGGCCGCCGGCGCAATCCAGGCGGATCAGGTCGCCATCGCGCACGCGCGCGAGCGGGCCGCCCGCTGCCGCCTCCGGCGTGACGTGGATCGCCGCCGGCACGCGGCCGGAGGCGCCGGACATGCGCCCGTCGGTGACCAGCGCGATGCGGTGGCCGCGGTCCTGCAGCACGGCGAGCGTGGGCGTGAGCTTGTGCAGCTCCGGCATGCCGATCGCCTGCGGGCCCTGGAAGCGCACCACGGCTACGAAATCGCGATTGAGTTCGCCGCGCTCGAACGCACCCCGCACCGCGTCCTGGTCGTCGAACACGACGGCCGGCGCTTCGATGACGAGACGGTCGTCGGGCACCGCGGACACCTTGATCACTGCGCGGCCGAGGTTGCCGTCGAGCAGGCGCAGGCCGCCGTCGGCACGGAACGGCTCGTGCGCGCCGCGCAGCACGCCGCGGTTGCCGCTTTCCTTGTCGACCGGCCGCCACGCGAGCTGGTCGGCGGCGTCCAGTTCGGGCACGAGGGTGTAGGCCGCCAGGCCCTTGCCGGCCAGCGTCTGCACGTCGGCATGCAGCAGGCCGGCACCGAGCAGTTGGTCGATCAGGAAGGCCATGCCGCCGGCCTGGTGGAACTGGTTCACGTCGGCGTAGCCGTTGGGATACACGCGCGCCAGCAGCGGCACCACCGACGACAGTGCATCGAAATCGTCCCAGCTCAGCACGATGCCCGCGGCGCGTGCCATCGCGACCAGGTGCAGCAGGTGGTTGGTCGAGCCGCCGGTGGCGTGCAGGCCGACCACGCCGTTGACGATCGCCCGCTCGTCGACGATGTGGCCCAGCGGCACGCGCGTGCCCGGCGCCGCGTTGGCGAGCACCGCCGCGACCGCGGCGCGGGTGAGCGCGTCGCGCAGCGGCGTATCCGGCGTCACGAAGCTGGATCCGGGCAACTGCAGACCCATGATCTCCATCAGCATCTGGTTGGAGTTGGCGGTGCCGTAGAAGGTGCAGGTGCCGGGGCTGTGGTAGGACGCCGCCTCCGCCTCCAGCAGCTCGGCGCGGCTGGCCTTGCCTTCGGCGTAGGCCTGGCGCACCTTGGATTTCTGTTCGTTCGGGATGCCGCTGGGCATCGGACCGGACGGCACGAAGGCGCCAGGCAGGTGGCCGAAGCTGAGCGCGCCGATCAAGAGGCCCGGCACGATCTTGTCGCAGATGCCCAGGTACAGCCCGCCGTCGAACATGTCGTGCGAGAGCGCGACGGCGGTGGCCATGGCGATCACGTCGCGCGAGAACAGCGACAGCTCCATGCCGGCCCGTCCCTGCGTGATGCCGTCGCACATCGCCGGCACGCCGCCGGCGACCTGCGCGGTGGCACCGAGCTCCCGCGCGATGTCGCGGATCAGCGCCGGGTAGCGCTCGTAGGGACGGTGCGCGGAAAGCATGTCGTTGTAGGCGGTGACGACGCCCAGGTTCGGCGTGCGGCCTTCGCGCAACGCGGCCTTGTCGGACGCGCTGCAGCCGGCGAAGCCGTGCGCGAGATTGCCGCAGGACAGGTGCATGCGATGCGGGCCGTCGCCGCCGGCGGCCGCGTCGATGCGCGCGAGATAGGCCGCGCGGCTCTCGCGGCTGCGTTCGACGATGCGCGCGGTGACTTCGGCGACGACGGGATGCAGCGGACTCATTGCAGATCACTCCACGAGGATCGCGGACCGGAGGGCCCGGCGATCGATAGTCGTTCTAAGGACACCAGTACACGGCGACCGACACCGGCGAGCGTTCCAGCACGGCGCGCACCGGGTAGTGCGCGCCCTCACCCTGGCCCGAGCGCGCCTGCGCCAGCACCTGGCGCTTGTCCTCGCCTTCGATGTGCAGGAACAGCTGGCGGGTCTGAAGCAGGGTGGGCAGGGTCAGGGTGATGCGCGGCTCGCCCGCATCGGGCGCGCGCATCGGCAGCGCGCCGCTGGGCAGGTTTGGATCCAGCGCCGCCTCGAGCTGGTCGCCGCTGGGAAAGAAGGAGGCCGTATGGCCGTCCAAACCCATGCCCAGCACCACCGCGTCGAACGGCAGCGGCAGCGCGTGCACGCGCCGGCTCGCCTCGGCCTGGCCTTCCTCGGGACTGGCCGCGCCGGTGTAGAGCGGCACGAACGTCGCGGCGGCCGCGGCATGGCGCAACAGGTGTTCGCGCACCAGGCGCGCGTTGGAGCGCGGGTCGGGTTCGTCCACCCAGCGCTCGTCGACCAGCGTCACCTGCACCCTGGACCAGTCCAGCGTCGCCTGCGACAGCCGCTCGAAGAAGCCGAGCGGCGTGCGCCCGCCGGAGACGGCCAGCAACGCGAAGCCGCGTTCGTCGAGCCCGGCACGCAGAGCCTCGGCGACACGCCCGGCAAGGGCAGTGGCGAGCGCCTGACTGTCGGCGAATTCGTGAATGGTCAGGTCGGGTGAAGGAGTCATGGGCGGGTTGGCGTGGAAGGGGTTCGACAGTGTCGGCAAGACGCTGGCGGGACCAGGTGAAGCGAACGTGCGGCTACTCGCTGTCCTCGTTCCAGGTACGGCCGTCGCGCTCGATCAGGGCCACCGCCGCGCTCGGGCCCCAGCTTCCCGCCGCATACGGCCGTGGCGGTTCGCCCGCCGAACCCCAGGCGGCCAGGATCGGGTCGATCCAGCGCCAGGCGGCCTCGACCTCGTCGCGACGCATGAACAGCGTGGGATTGCCGCGCACCACGTCCAGCAGCAGGCGCTCGTACGCATCGGGCTGCTGCACGCCGAAGGCCTCGGCGAAGCTCATGTCCAGCGGTACGTGGCGCAGGCGCAGGCCGCCCGGGCCCGGGTGCTTGATGGTCAGCCACAGCTTGACGCCCTCGTCCGGCTGCAGCCGCAGCACCAGCCGGTTGTGCGCGAGCGGACCGGCGGAGGCGTCGAAGATCGAATGCGGCACCGACTTGAACGCCACCACGATCTCGGACAGGCGCGTGGCCAGCCGCTTGCCCGTGCGCAGATAGAACGGCACGCCGGCCCAGCGCCAGTTGGCGATTTCGGCCTTCAGCGCAACAAAGGTCTCGGTGTTGGAATGGTTGTCGTCCAGCTCCTCCAGGTAGCCCGGCACGCGCTCGCCGTCGATGGCGCCGGCCTTGTACTGGCCGCGCACGGTCAGTTGCGCCGCGTTGCGCATGTCAACCGGCTTGAGCGCATGCAACACCTTGAGCTTCTCGTCGCGCACCGCGTCGGGCGAGAGCGAGGCCGGCGGCTCCATCGCCACCATGCACAGCAACTGCAGCATGTGGTTCTGCACCATGTCGCGCAGCGCGCCGGCACGGTCGTAGTAGCCGGCGCGACGGCCCAGGCCGAGCGTTTCGGCCACGGTGATCTGCACGTGGTCGATGTGGCCGGCGTTCCACAGCGGCTCGAACAGCGCGTTGCCGAAGCGCAGCGCCAGCAGGTTCTGCACCGTTTCCTTGCCGAGGTAATGGTCGATGCGGAAGGTCTGCGCCTCGGAGAACACCCGCCCGACCGCCTCGATGATGCACATCGCGCTGGCCAGGTCGCGGCCGATCGGCTTCTCCAGCACCACGCGCGAGTTCGGTCCGTTGAGGCCGTGGGCGCCGAGCCGGTTGCAGATGTCGACGAACAGCTCCGGCGAGGTCGAGAGGTAGAACACGCGGATGTGCTCGGGCTGCTCGTTGACCAGCGCGGCGAAGGCGTCCCAGCCCTCGTCCTTGCGCGCGTCCAGCGGCAGGTAGTGCAGCAGCGGCAGGAACGCTTCGATGCGGTCCTTCGCGCCACCGCCCTCGGCGAGCACGTCGCGCGCCAGGGCGCGGTAGCCGGCGTCGTCCAGGCCTTCGCGTGCCACGCCGATGATCCGGCTGGCCGCGGGCACCTGGCCGTCGACGAAACGATGGAACATCGCCGGCAGCAGCTTGCGCAGGGCCAGGTCGCCGGTGCCGCCGAAAATCACCAGGTCGAACGGATCGACGGGCAGGGGGGAAGCCGTCACGGTTCACCTCGATTGTGCGTGGGGTGGCGGAGGGTGCCATCCGCCTTGGCTCGGCCGATGGTACCAGTGAAATACCAGATGGTGCAGCCCCGCAGGTTCGCCATGCATACGTTTGCATGCCTGCTTGCCGTAAATGGTTCGTGATTGGTATCGTTCCGGCATGGAGACCGCGCTCGCCGCCGAATATCGCCGCCTCTGCGAAAGCCCGGACACGCGCCAGCCGCTGGCCTACCTGCGCTTGCGCCGGGCGATCCGCACCGTGGTCGAGCACCGCGACATCGAACCGGGCCAGGCGCTGCCCAGCGAGCGCGACCTCTCGCAGGCGTTGGGCCTCTCGCGCGTCACCGTGCGCAAGGCGATTGCGGGCCTGGTCGAGGAGGGCCTGCTGACCCAGCGCCACGGCGCCGGCACCTTCGTCGCCGAGCGCATCGTCAAGCCGATGTCGCGGCTGACCAGCTTCACCGAGGACCTGCGCGCGCGCGGGCTCAACCCGCGCTCGGAGTTCTTCGAGCGCGGCATCGGCGAGGTGACGCCGGAGGAGGCGATGGCGATGAACCTGTCGCCCGGCGCGGCCGTGGTGCGGCTGCATCGCGTGCGCTACGCCGGCGACGAGCCGCTGGCGATCGAGCGCAGCGTGGTGCCGGCCAGCGTGCTGCCCGACCCGATGGCGGTACGCGATTCGCTCTACGAGGCGCTGGAACAGCGCAACGCCCGTCCCCGCCGCGCCCTGCAGCGCCTGCGCGCGGTGTCCCTGAGCGCCCAGCACGCCCGCCTGCTGCACGTGGCCACCGGCAGCGCCGGCCTGAGCATCGAGCGGCGCAGCTTCCTCGACGACGGCCGCGTGGTGGAGTTCACCAGTTCCTGGTATCGCGGTGACATCTACGATTTCGTGGCGGAACTGCATACGGATTGACGGCTGCCCGCCGATGCGTACCCCGCGCCTGGCGCGTGCGGCGCCCGCGGCAGGCTAGTATGGGCGGATGAATCCAGCGAATGGTCCGGTGGCATTGGAGCAGTGGCGCGCGCGTGCGCGCAGCTACCTGCAGGCACGGCAACTGCCCGAGGCGCAGGCCGCACTGGAGCAGGTCGTGCGCCAGGCGCCGCACGACCTGGCCGCGAGCATCGACCTGGCCGACATCCTGTTCCAGCAGGGTCGCCTGCAGGCATCGACGCGGCCATTGCTCGAGGCGATGCGCCGACTGCCCAGGAACGCTCCCCTCATCCTCAGCCTGGTCCAGCATCTGGTTGCGCGCGGCGAAATCGTCGCCGC
>NZ_JBCNYA010000031.1:0-47413 GCF_049727805.1 Frateuria sp. YIM B11624 | reverse complement strand
CGCAGGATCACCGGCTCGGTGATCCTGCGCGCCTCGGGCCAGACTTCGCGGAACGGGCGGCCCAGCGCCTCCGGCTTGCTGCCCAGCAGCGGCCGGTAGGCGTCGTTGTAGAGGCAGGTGAGGCCCGGGCCCCAGCCCAGCGCGATCGGCAGCTCGCTCTCGAGCATCATCGACACCAGCGTGCGCAGTGAGCCCGGCCAGTCCGCGAAGGATCCCAGCGGCGTGCCGGCCCAGTCGAAGGCGCGGATGCGCGTCGCCATCTCTCCGCTGCCGGCGGGGAAAGCGCCCCCTGCTGACGCTGGCGTGGAGGATGCTGACAAAGGCCACTCCTTGCGAGCCTCCCTGCGCGCCGGTGTCTGTTGGATCGGGCACGGGTTCCACGGACGTTTCCCGCGACCTCCTGTCGGCCGTCCCCGCGCGTCTCCGGAATCGCACGACAGATCGGGCGCCCCTGCCGCGAGGTGCAACTACGTGATGCACGTCACACTATGGGTCGCGCGCTGTCGCCGGCCCGGCAAGGGTCCGTGAGGGCCTTCTTGCCGGGCCCGCTTCGTTCACGCGCCACTTGGACGTTCACGCGCCGACGACCGGAGCCGTCGCCCCATCGGCAGCCCCATGTCCGAAAACCTGCTCGATTGCCTGGTCGTCGGCGCCGGTCCGGCCGGCCTGACCGCGGCCACCTATCTGGCTCGCTTCCGCCGCCACATCCTGCTGGCCGATGCGGGCGCGAGCCGTGCGCGCTGGATTCCAGCGAGCCACAACTGCCCCGGCTTTCCGTTCGGCGTAGCCGGCAACGAACTGCTGGCGCGCTTCCGCCTGCAGGCCGATACCTACGGCGTGCCGCAGGTGCGCACGCGGATCATCCGGCTCGAGCGGTTCGACGGCGGCTTCATCGCCAGCGACGGCGCGCGCCACTGGCAGGCGCGCACGGTGGTCCTGGCGACCGGCGTGGTCGACCGCCTGCCGGCGATCGAGGGCCTCGAGCAGGCGATCGCCAACGGCACCGTGCGGCTGTGCGCGGTGTGCGATGCGTACGAGGCGCGCGACGAGGTGATCGGCGTGCTGGCGCCCGCGCAGGCGGCCATCGGCCACGCCGCGTTCCTGCGCACCTTTTCGCGCCACGTCTTTGCGCTGGCGGCCGACGACTCGCCCTGGAACGAGGCCGCGCAGCAGCAGGCCAGGGATTGCGGCATACAACTATGGCCCGGCCCGCAGCGCCTGGAGCTGATCGACGGCGCGTGCCTGGCCCGCTCCGCCGAGGGCCGGCGGCTGCGTCTGGATACGCTCTACCCGGTGCTCGGCGCCGACGCACAGTCGGATCTGGCCGCGGCGCTGGGTGCCTCGCTCGACCACGAAGGCGCGCTGGCGGTGGACGACCATCTGCAGACCAGCGTGCCCGGCCTGTATGCGATCGGCGACGTGGTCAGCGCGTTGAACCAGATCAGCGTGGCGGTCGGCCACGCAGCGATCGCGGCGACCGCCGTGCATCGGCGGCTGCCGGAAAACTACTGCTGAGCGACGGCAATCCAGCGCAGGGTGCGCTTCAGTCCTTCGCCGCTGGCCTGGCCGGCGAGGTGGGCTGAAGCCCGCCCCACGTCAGCGCGTCGAGGCCGCCGCCGGCAGCGTGGCACCGGTCAGCAGCGCGCGGATCTCGCGCAGCCGCGCCTTCACCCGCGCCTCGTCGTCCGCGCCCAGGCGCATCAGCATCTTCTGGCCGGCCGAGCGCGCTTCCAGGTCGGCGTCGGCGTAGCGGTAGAACACCTTCGGCTGCACCAGCTTCACCGGCGCATCGGGCACCGGCGCGGCCAGCATGTCGTCGACCGCCGCGACCAGGCGGTCGTTGAAGTAGCCCTTGGGGTAGCCCAGGTCGCGATAGGCCTGCTGGAACAACGGGTAGTGATGCACGTACCAGGCGACCAGCGCCTTCGGATCGACGCCTTCGAGCACGCGCATGTAAGGCGCGTAGCGCCCGGCGTTGCGCGGGCTCAGCGTGATGCCGCCGTCGGCCTGCTCGACCGCGAATGCGCCCTTGGGCGTCTTTACCGGCAGGATGTTGGTGCCCACGCTCTGACGCGGCAGCGCGTCGACCGTCGCCACGATGCGGCGGATCACCTGCTCGCGGTAGAGCAGCCCGTCCAGCGCGTGGCCGCCGGCCAGCGCCAGCAGCGCATCGGCGGTGTCCGCATCGCTCGCGTCCAGTGCCGGCAGCGGCGCGGTCGACGCGGGCGCCGGAGCGGCCTGTGCGATCGGGTGCTGGATCGTCGTGGCGGCATGGGCAGGTGCCGTGCTGGCGGGGGCCTGCATCGCGGTGGGCGCTTGTTCGGCGCCGCCCTGGGTCGCCTTGCGCCAGAGGAACACGCCCACGGCAACGGCAGCGATCACCACCACGGCCGGCACCAGCCACTGCCCTATCGAGGATCGTTTCTTTTTCAATGGCGTACCCGCCCTGTCTGATTTGCCTGTCTTCTGCATAACGCCGTCGGCGCCGATGCGCAACCCGCGAAGTCTACGCAGGCCCGCCGAACAGCAGGCCTACGCCGGTCGTCACCGCCATCGCCAACGCGCCCCAGAAGGCGATGCGCAGCGCGCCGGTGGCGACCGCCGCACCGCCCATCCGCGCGGCCGCGGCGCCGAGCAGCGCCAGGCAGGCCAGGGAAATGGCGAACACCAGCGGCAATTGCAGGGCCGGCGGCACCAGTGCCGCCACCAGCAGCGGCACCACGGCACCCGCCGCGAAACTCGCCGCCGAGGCAGCCGCCGCCTGCAGCGGGCGGGCGCGCAGTACTTCGGTGATGCCCAGCTCGTCGCGTGCGTGGGCATCGAGCGCGTCGTGCGCCATCAACTGCTCGGCCACCTGACGTGCAAGCGCAGGATCCAGTCCGCGGCCGATGTAGATGCCCGCCAGCTCGCGGTGCTCGGCGTCGGTGTCGTTGGCCAGTTCCTCGCGCTCGCGGTCCAGCTCGGCCTGCTCGCTGTCGGCCTGGGAATGCACCGACACGTATTCGCCGGCCGCCATCGACATCGCCCCGGCCACCAGCGCGGCGACGCCGGCGAGCAGCAGGTCGTGGCGGCTGGCATGCGCGGCGGCCACGCCCATCAAGAGGCTGGCGGTCGACACGATGCCGTCGTTGGCACCGAGCACGGCCGCGCGCAGCCAGCCCATGTGTTCCGTGCGGTGGCGTTCACGATGATGGTGGCGCCGCATGCGCGTCCCCTTCGATGGCACTGGCGCGAGCATAACCGCCACGGAACGCGGCCGGAGCCGTCGTGCGACCTTCTTTCAAGGCCATCGACGCGAACGGCGCCGGGCACACTGCTTTACGGGGTGGTCACTGCCGCCGGAGCAGCATCCAGGCATCGCTTGCGGAGGTACCGCCATGTCCCGACCGACCACTCCCGCCGGATCCGATCCGGGCACCACCACCGGCAACCCCGCGATCAGCGGCGTCGGCAGCGGCATGGGCAACGCGGCGGGCGGGAATGCCGCAGGCGGCGTGCAGGCCGGCCCCGTCAATGACGCCGCCCAGGGCGCCCGCACCGGCGCTGCCGCCGATCCCAGCCTGGGCAACGGCCAGGCCGTGCCCGAACGCGGGAACCGCATGGGCGATGCCGCCACCGGCGGCGCACCCGGGATGGCCGAGGCGAGCACCGCTGCGTCACCACTGGAGTCGTTCGAGCTGCCCTACAAGGTGATCGCACCGCCGGACCGAAGGCGCTGACTGCCGGTTTCGCGTGGAGCATCTCTTGCGCGACCGCCGCGATCGCTCGATCGCCCTCATCTCAGCCCAAACGAAAACGGGCGCCCGAGGGCGCCCGTTTTCTTGCTGCAGGATCGTATCGGCTTACTTCTCGCCGACCACGATCACCTTGACCTGCGTCTGCACGTCGGCGTGCAGGCTGATCACCACGTCGTACTCGCCGGTGTTGCGGATCGGGCCTTCGCCCTGGATCACTTCACCCTTGCCGACCTTGTGGCCGGTCGCTTCCAGCGCTTCGGCGATCTCGCGCGGGCCGACCGAGCCGTACAGCTTGCCTTCGGGGCTGGCGTGCGCGGCGATGGTCACCTCGGCGCCCTCCAGCTTGGCCTTGCGGCCCTCGGCGTCGGACAGCAGGTTGTTGGCCTTGGCCTCGTACTCGGCGCGGCGCTTCTCGAAGGCTTCGAGGTTGGCGGCGGTGACCGGCACGGCCTTGCCCTGCGGCAGCAGGTAGTTGCGGCCGTAACCCGGCTTGACCTTGACCTTGTCGCCCAGGTTGCCGAGGTTGCGGACTTTCTCGAGAAGAATCAGTTCCATGGTTTTTTCCTTTCGTTAGCGCCGGTGAGGCCGGCGCAGCCGTGGACGGTTGTCCGAAGTGTCGTCTTTAGCTCCCTCTCCCCTCTGGGGAGAGGGCTGGGGTGAGGGGTCGGGGCTCGCGGGAAACCGCATCGAAGCGACGCTCAGATTAGTTTCCCCGCAAGCCTTGCCCCTCGTCCGCCCCTGCGGGGCACCTTCTCCCCGACAGGGAGAAGGACCAAGGAGCTTAGACGTCGTGGTTGTCGGTGTACGGCAGCAGCGACAGGAAGCGGGCGCGCTTGATCGCGGTCGCCAGCTGGCGCTGGTAGCGCGCCTTGGTGCCGGTGATGCGGCTGGGCACGATCTTGCCGTTCTCGGTGACGTACTGGCGCAGCGTGTTGAGATCCTTGTAATCGATCTCCTTCACGTTTTCGGCCGTGAAGCGGCAGAACTTGCGGCGGCGGAAGAACTTGGACATGGGTCAGTGCTCCTGGATCAGTCGCTGTCGCGATCGTTGTCGCGGTCATCGCGCTCGCGGCGCGCCGGACGGTCGTCACCGTCGCCATCGTCGTCGCGGCGGCGCGAGGACTTGGCGTCATCCTTCTCCTTCGACTTCAGGATGAAGGACGGCTCGGTGTCGGCCTCGTCGCGCTTGACGACCAGGTGGCGCAGCACCGCGTCGTTGAAGCGGAAACCGGATTCCAGCTCGTTCAGCGCGTTCTGGCCCACTTCGATGTTGAGCAGGACATAGTGCGCCTTGGCCAGGTTCTCGATCGGGTAGGCCAATTGGCGGCGGCCCCAGTCCTCGAGACGGTGGATCTTGCCGCCGTCGGCCTCGATCAGCGCCTTGTAGCGGTCGATCATGGCCGGGACCTGCTCGCTCTGGTCAGGGTGGACCAGGAACACGATTTCGTAATGACGCATGGTCATTGTGGTGTTGGCTCCTTGTGGATGCGGCCCTCGCGGGCCTCGCAGCCTCCCGCCGGATGCGGTGAGGCAAGTGCCTGCCAGCGCCGATGGGACGCGGACAGAAGCGGAAGTGTATCGTGCCCCGACGGGCCGCGTAAAGCGCGCGTTACGGAAGAGCCCGGCGGTTCAGCCGACGGTGAAGCTCTCCCCGCACCCGCATTCGCCGGTGGCGTTGGGGTTGTGGAAGACGAACGCGGCGTTGAGACCCTGGCGGCGGAAATCGATCACCGTGCCCTCCACCATGGGCAGGCTCTTGTCGTCCACGATCAGCCGGATGCCGTCCACGTCCAGCGTGTGGTCGCCCGGGTTGGCGGCATCGGCCAGGTCGACCACGTAGGCGAAGCCCGAGCAGCCGGTGCGCTTGACGCCGAAGCGCACGCCCGCCGCCCCGGGTGTCTGGGCGAGGAACTGGCGGATGCGGTCGCGGGCGGGTGGGGTGATCGAGATGCTCATGGCGACTGAAGGTGAGAAGGCCGCGGCCCTACATTATCATGCGGGTTTGCCCCGACGCGCCGCAGCCGGCGCGCGAATCGAACATGACAGCGCCCAGATGCGGCGCGCGCGCAGGAGTTTCAATCCCATGGCGGTAGCGAGCCCGACCTTGTCTAGCGTGAAGCAGGCCCTTTCCGGCGCCATCGGGGCCGGCAGCACCGTGACCGTGCGCGGCTGGGTGCGCACGCGCCGCGATTCGAAGGCGGGCCTGTCCTTCGTCAACGTCAGCGACGGCTCCTGCTTCGATCCGATCCAGGCGGTGGCGCCCGCCACGCTCGCCAACTACGAGAGCGAGATCCGCCACCTCACCGCCGGCGCGGGCGTGATCGTCACCGGCACGCTGGTGCCCTCGCAGGGCAAGGGCCAGGCGTTCGAGATCCAGGCAACCGAAGTGGAAGTCACCGGCCTGGTGGACGACCCGGAAACCTACCCGATCCAGCCCAAGCAGCACTCGATGGAGTTCCTGCGCGAGGTCGCGCACCTGCGCCCGCGCACCAACCTGTTCGGCGCGGTCACGCGCGTGCGCCACACGATGATGACGGCGATCCATCGTCACCTCACGTCCGAAGGCTTCTTCTGGATCAATACGCCGATCATCACCACCTCCGACGCCGAGGGTGCCGGCGACATGTTCCGGCTGTCCACGCTGGACCTGGCCAACCTGCCGCGCACGCCCGAAGGCAAGATCGACTTCCGCAAGGATTTCTTCGGCCGCGAGGCGTTCCTGACCGTGTCCGGCCAGCTCAACGTCGAGGCCTACTGCCTGGCGATGAGCAAGGTCTACACCTTCGGCCCGACCTTCCGCGCTGAGAACTCCAATACTCCGCGCCACCTGGCCGAGTTCTGGATGATCGAGCCGGAGATCGCCTTCGCGGACCTCGCCGCCGACGCCGACTGCGCGGAGCGCTTCCTCAAGGCGATCTTCAAGGCGGTGCTCGACGAGCGTGCCGACGACATGGCTTTCTTCGCCGAGCGCGTGGCGCCCGACGCCGTCACGCGCCTGGAGCATTTCATCGCGCAGCCGTTCGAGCGCATCGACTACACCGATGCGATCGAGATCCTGAAAAAATCGGGCCAGAAGTTCGAGTACCCGGTCGCCTGGGGCGTGGACCTGCAGACCGAGCATGAGCGCTATCTCGCCGAGAAGCACGTCGGCCGTCCGGTAGTGGTGATGAACTACCCGGAGGCGATCAAGGCCTTCTACATGCGACTGAACGACGACGAGAAGACGGTCGCGGCGATGGACGTGCTGGCGCCGGGCATCGGCGAAATCATCGGCGGCAGCCAGCGCGAGGAACGCCTGGATTATCTTGACCGGCGCATGACCAAGTTCGGCCTGGACCTGACCACCTACGGCTGGTACCGCGACCTGCGCCGCTACGGCACCGTCCCGCACGCCGGCTTCGGGCTGGGCTTCGAACGCCTGCTGTGCTATGTGTGCGGCCTTTCCAACATCCGCGACGCGATCCCCTACCCGCGCGCCGCCGGATCCGCAGACTTCTGACCGCCATGTTCCGTCGCCTCCCGCTGACAGCCCTGCTGGTCACCCTCACCCTGCTGCTGGGCGCCTGCCACAGCATCAAGGTGCTGGTGCCGCCGAACCTGCGCCCGCCGACCGAGAGTGGCGACGCGCTGGCGCAGGCCAAGCTGCAGTTGCAGAAGGCCACGCCCTGCTGCGGCAGCTTCGCTGACTTCTCCTACCAGACGCCGCTGCCGTGGCGACCGAAGAAGTTCGAGCTCGGCCCCGGCAGCATGGTGGCCAACCTCAACGGCGTGCGCAGCTATTTCCTCGCCTTCCGCCTGCCCTCCGACGTCAAGGTGCCCTACCGGGTGGCGCTGAAGTCCGAGTTGAACGGGCGCTGGCTGCACTCGAGCTACCTGTTCGCGCCGACCACGGTGCTGCTGGACGCCGCCTTCCAGCCGATCGAGTCGCAGGACGTGCAGCTGTGCGAATACATGGGCTGGAGCAGCGCCACCACCGGCGCGTTCGGCCAGCTCAAGGTGACCAGTGACAAGGCGCGCTACCTGGTGGTCTACAGTTCGGCCGACCAGCAGGCCGGGGACACCTATTGGGAGCAGTCGCCGGCCACGTTCTCGGCCGAGGCGCCGGTGCAGATGACTTCCAACGGCAGTTTCCGCATCCCGCATGGGCCCGATGGCACGGTATGGGTCGGCCTGATGAACCAGACCTATGCCAAGGCGGTCGAGAACGGCATCTGCGACAAGGCCCCGCAGGGCAAGGGCCTGCTCAACACCTTGCGCACCGCCCTGCCCACGCACTGGAGCAAGAGCGGAACGTGAGTCCCCTGATCGCGCTCTACCTGTTGCTCCTGGCCGGCGGCATCGTCTGCTTCGTGCTGTATTACCTGGCGCAGTACCGCATCGCGCGGCTGCTACGCGGACGTCACCCGCAGCAGTGGAAGATCATCGCCGAACCCGAGCAGGGACGGCCCAGCGGCGTACGCACCTGGATGCGCATGCAGCATGTGCTGCGTTCCTCGCAACCGCGCCTGCCGGAGCTGCTGCAGGATGCGGCGATCACCCGCTGGTTCCGCACCTGGCAGGTGACGCCCTGGCTGGCGTGGACATGCTGGTTCGCCGCCATGTTCCTGCAGTGGAAAGCGCGCTGACCCGCAGCCTGCGGCGGTGCGTGCCGGGGAACGCCTGAGGGCTCGGCCCTGCGCGCCGACGCAATTCCAAGGAGGCAAGCCATGCAACTGGATCTTACGGGCCGCCACGCGCTGGTGTGCGGTGCTTCGCAGGGCATCGGCCGGGCCAGCGCCATCGAGCTGGCGGAGCTCGGCGCCACCGTCACCCTGCTCTCGCGCTCGCCCGAATCGCTGGAAGAACTGGCCGGCCAGTTGCCGCGTCCGCGCGAGCAGGAGCACCGCTGGCAGGCGGTGGACATGCTCGAGACCACGCGGCTGCAGGGCGTGGTCACCGACGTCGCCGCGGCAAATCCCGTGCACATCCTGGTCAACAACACCGGCGGTCCGCCCGGCGGCCCGGCGCACACCGCCGACCCGGCGGCCTTCGAGGCCGCTTTCCGCCAGCACCTGATCGCCGGCCAGGCGATCGTGCAGGCGCTGCTGCCGGGCATGCGCCAGGCCGGCTATGGACGCATCGTCAACGTCATTTCCACCTCGGTGAAGGAGCCGATCGCGAACCTGGGCGTCTCCAACACCGTGCGCGCGGCAGTCGCCGCCTGGGCCAAGACGCTTTCCGGCGAGCTGGCCGCCGACGGCATCACCGTCAACAACGTGCTGCCCGGCTACACCCGCACCGGGCGGCTGGACGGACTGCTCGCCGCGCAGGCGGAGAGCAGCGGGCGCAGCGAGAACGACATCGCGCAGGGCCTGATGGCGACCATCCCGGCGCGGCGCTTCGGCGAACCGGCGGAAGTCGCCGCGGTGATCGCCTTCCTCTGCACGCCCGCGGCCGCCTACGTCAACGGCGTCAGCATCGCCGTCGACGGCGGACGCACGCGCGCACTGAGCTGAGCACCCCGTAGGGTGGGCTTCAGCCCACCAGCCCTTCCCGCCCCGGTGGGCTTCAGCCAACCAGACCCTTCCCGCCCCGGTGGGCTGAAGCCCACCCTACGAAGCGCGCGCATACGCGGCCGTCCGGTGCAATCCCCTGTCCCAGGTCGTAAGCTTGCACGGATGTCTTCCCTGCGCCTCGCCAACCTGATCGACGGCCGCCTCGTGGCGCCACGCGCGGATCGCTGGCTCGACGTGTACGAACCGGCCACCGGCGAAGTATTCGCGCACTGCCCCGATTCGGACGCCGACGACGTCGCCGAGGCCGTCGCCGCCGCCGGGCGTGCCGCGCCCGCCTGGGCGAATACGCCGATCGAACATCGCGCACGCCTGCTCGACCGCCTCGCCGACCTGATCGAACAGGACCTGGACGCCTTCGCCGCGCTCGAATCGCGCGACAGCGGCAAGCCGCTCGCGCTGGCGCGCAGCCTGGACATCCCGCGCGCGGTCAGCAACCTGCGCTACTTCGCCGCTGCGATCCAGGGCTGGGACAGCCAGTCGCACACGATGGCGTTGGGCCAGCCGGATGCCGGCGCAGTCAACTACACGTTGCGCCAGCCGCTGGGCGTGGTCGGCTGCATCAGTCCGTGGAACCTGCCGCTGTACCTGTTCACCTGGAAGATCGCGCCGGCGCTCGCCGCCGGCAACGCGGTGGTGGCCAAGCCTTCCGAAATTACGCCATGCACCGCCGCTCGGCTGGCCGAACTCAGCATCCAGGCAGGCTTTCCACCCGGCGTGCTCAACATCGTGCAGGGCCGTGGCCCGAGCGTCGGCCAGCCGCTGGTCGAGCACGACCAGGTCAAGGGGATCTCCTTCACCGGCAGCACGGCAACGGGCGCGGCCATCGCCGCGGCCGCCGCGCCGCGTTTCAAGAAAGTCTCGCTGGAGATGGGCGGCAAGAATCCGGCGATCGTGTTCGCCGACGCCGACCTGTCCGACCCCAATCTGGACACCATCGTGCGCTCGGGCTTCGCCAACCAGGGCGAGATCTGCCTGTGCGGCTCGCGCCTGCTGGTCCAGCGCTCGATCTACGAGCGCTTCCGCGAGCGCTACCTGGAACGCGTGCAGCGGCTGGTCGTGGGCGACCCGGACGAGCCCTCGACGAATCTCGGCGCGCTGGTTTCCCAACCGCATTTCGACAAGGTCATGGGCTGCATCGCCCAGGCCCGCGCGGACGGCGCCACGGTGCTGTGCGGCGGCGACGCCGTGCGCCTGTCCGGCCGTTGCGCCAACGGCTGGTTCGTCGCGCCCACGGTGCTCGAGGGGCTGCCCAACGCCGCGGCCACCAATCAGACCGAGATCTTCGGCCCGGTGGTGAGCCTGATCCCGTTCGAGGACGAAGCCGACGCGATCGCACTGGCGAACGACAGCCGCTACGGCCTGGCCGCCTCGCTGTGGACGCAGGATCTCTCCCGCGCCCACCGCGTCGCCGCGGCGCTCGACTTCGGCATCGTCTGGACCAACTGCTGGCTGCTGCGCGACCTGCGCACGCCGTTCGGCGGCGTGAAGCAGTCGGGCCTGGGCCGCGAAGGCGGCACCGAGGCGCTGGCCTTCTTCACCGAGCCGAAGAACGTCTGTATCCGCTACTGATTGGAACGTCCATGCCGCATACCTTGAAGGACCTGCTCGAGAAAAACCGCCGCTGGGCCGCCGACGTCACCGCCGCCGATCCGCATTTCTTCGAGCAGTTGTCGCAGCAGCAGGCGCCGAAGTACCTGTGGATCGGCTGCTCCGATTCGCGCGTGCCGGCCACCCAGATCGTCGACCTGCCGCCGGGCGAGATCTTCGTCCACCGCAACGTGGCCAACGTGGTGGTGCACACCGACCTCAACGCGCTCAGCACCATCCAGTTCGCGGTGGACGTGCTCAAGGTCGAACACATCCTGGTGGTCGGCCACTACGGCTGCGGCGGCGTCGGCGCGGTGCTGCGCAAGGACAAGCTCGGCCTGATCGACAACTGGCTGCGCCACGTCAAGGACGTGGCGTTCAAGCACGAGGATGCGCTGCGCCCGGACGTGCCCTTCGCGGCGCGCCATGACCGCCTGTGCGAACTCAATGCCATCGAGCAGGCGCTCAACGTCTGCGGCACCAGCATCGTGCAGGACGCCTGGGAACGCGGCCAGAAGCTCGCCGTACACGCCTGGGTCTACGGCCTCACCGACGGCCACATGCACGACCTGGGGCTGGTGGTCACCGGCCGCGACGACATGGGCGATGCCTATCGCCGGGCACTCGAAGGCATGGCCGGGCGCTGGCAGGCCACGCCGTGAGCGAAGGCATCCGCACCGACGCCGCGCCGTCGCCAGTGGGCGCCTACCCGCATGCGCGCCGCGTCGGCAACCTGCTGTTCCTTTCCGGCGTGGGGCCGCGCGAGCCGGGCAGCAACCGCGTACCGGGCAACGTCTACGAGCACGACGGCAGCCTGGCCGCCTACGACATCGAGGCGCAATGCCGCCAGGTGTTCGCCAACGTGCGTGCGGTACTGGAAGCCAGCGGCGCGCGCTGGGAGGACCTGGTCGACGTGACCGTGTTCCTGACCGACATGGCGCGCGATTTTCCGGTCTACAACAAGCTCTACGCCGAGCACTTCGCCGGCGTGGATGCCTGCCGCACCACCGTGGGCATCGATGCGCTGCCGACGCCGATCGCGATCGAGCTCAAGTGCGTCGCCGCGCTGCTGGCCGACCGCTGAGGCCCTGAAAAAACAAAGCCCCGCCGGCCGCGCCGGCGGGGCCAAACACACCAACCGTCCGGCTTACTTGCCGGCAGCCGGCTTCTCGGCCGACTTCTTCATCGCCTTGTGGGCGTGATGGTGGTGCGTCATGGTCTTCTTGGGCGCCGGAGCGGCGGCCTGCTCGGTCTTGGTCGCCGCCGCCTTCGGGGCAGCGGTCTGGGCCAGCACGACACCGGAAAGAGCCACGCCCGCCACGAGCAGGGAAGCGATCACGAGCTTACGCATGATGAGAACCTCGGAACTGGAAAGCCGCGGACCCGGCCGGAACCCGGCATCGCGGGCGGCGCGGCAAAGGCACGATGCGATGGCCGCGGGATACGGCAACTGAACATCCCGCGCCTGCAGCCGCACGCCGCGGGCGCCCGCCCCTTGACTTGCGACGCGCGGCATTTCCTGCGAAGAAACTTGCGTCAGGCCAGGCAGGCGCGCAGCAGCGGCTCGATCGCCTTTCGCAGGACTGCGGCCTTGGCCTCGTCCAGCGCGAAGCTGTCCTCGTCCATGTAGTTGCACTGGGTCATTTCCAGCTGCACGGCGTCGACGCCCTCGTTCGGACGTCCATACTGCCGTGTGATGTAGCCGCCCTTGAAACGGCCATTCACCACGAAGTCGAAGTGGTCCTGCGCGCTCAGTACCGCCTCCAGCCGCTGCTGCAGCGCGGGCGAGCAGCTGGCGCCGGCGGCGGTGCCGAGGTTGAGGTCGGGCAGGCGGCCCTCGAACAGCATTGGCACGCGGCTGCGGATCGAATGGCCTTCCCACAGCACCACGCGGCCATGCAGGCCGCGCAGCCTCGCAAGTTCCTGCTGGAGCGCGGCATGGTAGGGATGCCAAAAATCGTTCACGCGCCGTTGAACTTCGGCCGCGTCCGGCTCGCCTTCTCGGTAGAGCGGCTCGCCGTCGAAGCCGATGGTCGAGACCAGCCCCGTTTCCCGCCGGCCCGGATACAGCGCGTGACCGTCGGCGGGCCGGTTGAGGTCGACCACGTAGCGCGAGGCGGTCGGACGCAGCAGGCTCGCACCCAGCGCCTTGGCCAGCGGTGCGTAGAGGCGAGCGACATGCCAATCGGTATCGGGCGAGCGGCGCGCCGCAGGGTGCATGCGCGCGGCGATGTCGTCGGGAACGTAGCTGCCGTCGTGCGGCAGGCTGATCAGCAGGGGCGCGGAGCCCTGGTCGAGGTGGAAGATCTCCATTTGGCCAGTGTACCGCCACCCCATACGCGTTCAGTGCATCAGCAGCATCTCCTCCGACGAGGTGGGATGGATCGCCACCGCACTGCGCAGCTCGCGCCGCGTGAGGCCCTGGCGCATCGCGACGGCAAAACCCTGCAGCATCTCGTCCACGCCGGGGCCCAGCGCGTGCATGCCGAGCACGCGTTCGTCGTCACCCGTGCAGACCAGCTTCATCACTGTGGGCACGCGCTGTCCGGCTACCGCGAACTGCAGCGGGACGAATTGCTTGGTGTAGACGCTCACCGCATCGCCGTGGCGTGCCCGCGCCTCGCGTTCGGTCAGGCCGATCTTGCCCAGCGGCGGATCGGCGAAGACCACGCTGGGTATTGCCTGGTAATCGAACTGCGCCTCCGGCTGGCCGCCGAACAGGCGCTCGACCAGCGCGTAGCCGGCCGAGACCGCCACCGGCGTGAGCGCGGGACAGCCGGTGACGTCGCCGATCGCGCTGATGCCCGGCACCGAGGTGTTCTGGTGCGCGTCGACCTGGATGAAGCCCTTCCCGTCGCGCGCCACGCCGATCTCATCCAGGCCCAGCGCATCGCTGTTGGGCACGCGGCCGACCGCCCACAGTACCGCCTCGTACGGGCCATGCGCGGCGCCGTGGGCGTCGTCGAGCAGCAGCGCGCCGGGTTCGCCACGGGCGCCGGCGACGTTGCTCTCGGCCGTGATGCGGATGCCCTGCGCACGCATCTGCAGCACGAGCGCCTGCACCAGCTCCGCATCGAAACCGTCGAGCGGCTGCTTGCGGATCAGCATTTCGACCTCGCAACCCAGCGCGCGCAGCAGGCAGGCGAACTCGGTAGCGACGTAGCCGCCGCCGACGATGCCGATCGAACGCGGCAATGCGCGCATGGAGAAGATGTCGTCGGACACCATGCCCCGCTCGAAGCCGGGCAGCGGCAGGCGGCGCGGACGCGCGCCGGTGGCGATGACCACCTGCGGCGCGCGGTACTGCACGTCGCCGGCCTGCACGGTATCGCGCGCCATCAGGCGCCCGGCCGCGCCGACCCAGGCCACGCCCGCCTCGTGGAGCCGCTGCGCGTAGCGTTGGCGGATGCCTTCGATGTAGCGGTCGCGCAGTTCGCGGAAGCGGTTCCAGTCCAGCCGGCCTGGGGCGAGGTCGAAGCCGTACTCCGCCGCCAGCGCCTGTGCGTGCGCCAGTTGCGAGGCGAACCAGAGCGCCTTCTTCGGCACGCAACCGAGGTTCACGCAGGTGCCGCCCGGCGGCCCGGCATCCAGCAGCGCCACGCGTGCGCCGTAGCGGGCCGCGCGCTGCGCCACCGTCAACCCGCCGGAACCGGCGCCCAGCACGATCAGGTCGAAGTCACGGGTCATGCAGCCTCCCTCGCGTGTGTACCAAGCATGCCTGCAGTGGTCGTGTTGGACGTGAACGGGCGCGCCTGTATTGGCTCTTGCCGCAGGGCGGCGTGAAACCTAGTCTGGCCGGGAGCCACGCAAGGGGAAGCCGCCGCATGACGTTCCGACTGTCCGCCGTTCTCGCCCTGGCGCTGGTCGCCGCATGGCTGCCACCGGCGCCGGCACGCGCCAGCGGAGTCTCCACCCGGCAGTTGCTGGCCGCCATGCGCGATCCCAACGAACTGGGCCGCTACGGCTACCTGGTGCAGGTCATGCCGCAACTGGCCCCATCGGACAAGCGCATGGCGCAGCAGTATTTCGCCTTCAGCGAAAGCGAGCTGGGACTCTATGGCGAGGCCGTGCGCGACTTCCCGCTGAAGTCGCGCCTGCCGGCCGATACCGTCCTTCCCGCGCCGCCAGCCTGGCAGGCGGCCGATGCAGTCGATGCCATCGTCGAGGCGGCGGCACACCGGCGCGTGGTGATGGTCAACGAGGCGCACCACGACGCCCACACCCGGCTGCTCACGCTCGAACTGCTGCCGCGGCTGCGTGCGATCGGCTTCACCCATCTGGCAGTCGAGGCACTGATCGACGATGGCGACACGCTGCGCCAGCGCGGCTACCCGACCGTCCGCAGTGGCACCGAATACCTGCGCGAACCGGTGTACGGCGAGATCGTACGCGAGGCCTTGCGCCTGGGGTACGTGCTGGTGCCCTACGACCTGGCCGGCGGCGACGGCGACGGCCGCGAAGCACAGCAGGCCCGCACGCTGTACGACAAGGTACTGGCGGGCAACCCGAAGGCGAAGCTGCTGGTGCATGCCGGCTACGCCCACATCGACAAGGCGCCGGGACGGCTGGGCCAGGTCGTGCCCATGGCGGCACGGCTGCAGGCGCTGAGCGGCCTGGACGTCCTCAGCATCGACCAGACCGACATCCGCGAAGAAGAGCCGTTCAACGAGCTGGAGGCCTACCGCGTGGTGAACAACGCGGTGCGCACCGGCGACTCGCTGCGTGGCGTACCGCAGAACGGACTGACGCCGCATCTCGACGCCCGTGCCGCCCTGCGCGAGCCGTACCACCAGATCGTCGAAGCGTTCCATCCGCAACAGCCGATCGTGCTGCGCCACGCGGACGATGGCCGCCTCTGGAGCGCACGCCCGCGGCTCTACGACATGAACGTGATCCTGCCGCCGGCCAACCAGCGGGTCAGCGCCTACGTGCGCGATCGTGTAATCCCGCTGCAGATCGGGGGCAAGCCCGCCATCGCCGTGCCTCCCGCCGCCGACGGTCATCGGCCGGACTGGCTCGCGCTGGACGGTCGGCGGCTGCCGCTGGCGATCAGTCACCGGCTTTGCGGCGGGACGTTCCCCTGCCTGGTGGAGGTCCACTATGCGGACGAGCCGGACGACGCCGTGGCGGCCGACCGCTACGTCTTCCTGGAGAAGGGCGACGGCAACACCCTGTGGCTGCGTCCGGGCCGCTATCGCCTGCGCAGCCTGGATGCCACCGGCAAGGTGCTGGCCGAGCGGCCGGTGCAGGTCGACGCGACGCGCTGAAAAGTTGCGGTCGACTCTCACGAGCTTGACGCAAGCCCTTGATTGGCTAAGCTCGGTCGAAACACTGCCGAGGTTGCCATGACTGCGTCCGGATGCCTTTCCGCCGCCACGCGCCTGCGCCTCGTCCTGCTCGGGACGGCGACGTTGCTGCTGGCCGCCTGTGCCGGCAGCCCGCACCGGCGCGAGCCCACCTTCCGGGATTCGCATTCGTCGCTGGCCGACCTGCCCGCCAAGGCGCCCTCGGCGGTCAGCGCAGGTACCGCCAACGACGTGCTGTTCCGTGCCATCGCACTGGTCGGCACGCCCTACCACTGGGGCGGCAACACGCCCGACAGCGGCTTCGATTGCAGCGGGCTGGTGGACTACATCTACCGCAACGCGGCGGACATCCTGCTACCGCACAGTTCCCGCGCGATGGCCGACGTGGACGGACGCAAGGTTCGCCGCATGACCGACCTGGCCAGCGGCGACCTGGTGTTCTTCGACATCGGCGGCGACATCAGCCACGTGGGCGTGTACGTGGGCAAGGGCCGCTTCGTGCACGCGCCCAACAGCGGCGGTACGGTGCGGCTGGACGACATCGACGGACCGTACTGGCGCGACCACTTCGCGTTCGGCAAGCGGTTGCTGGATTGAGGGGAAGAGCGGACCGGGGCAAGGCCGGCCCCTCATCCCAACCTTCTCCCCGGAGGGGAGAAGGGGCAAAGGAGAACGGCGCCCCAGGGCGCCGTTTCCGTCATCATCTTGAAGCGCACTTCGTGCGCTTCAGTGGGCTTCCTGGCCCGGCGGATGCGCGTGGCCGTGCTTGATCTCGTCCTCGGTGGCATCGCGCACTTCCTGGATCGCCACGTCGAAGTGCAGCGTTTTGCCGGCCATCGGATGGTTGAGGTCCACGTCGACCGTGCTCATGCCGACCTTGTGCACGGTCACCGCGCGATGGCCGCCTTCCTTCAGCGACAGCACGGTCGCCATGCCGGGCTTGAGCTTGTTCGCCTGCTGGAAGTACTTCTTCGGCACGCGCTGGATGCGGCCTTCCTCGCGCTCGCCGTAGCCTTCGGCCGGGTTCACGTCGACCGCGAGCGACTCGCCCGCCTCGTGGCCTTCCAGCGCCGTCTCCAGGCCACTGATGAGTTGGCCGTGGCCGAGCAGGATCCACAGCGGCTCGCCGTTGTCGTGCGAGCTTTCCACCTTGTCGCCGTCCACCGTGAGCGTGTAGTGGAACGCGATGACCTTGTCCTTGCCTGCCTTCATTGCCTGTCTCGTGGAGTGCAAAGCGGGGGATTCTACCAGTCCCGCCTGCTCAGTCCTGCATGCCGCCGAAGCCTACCCCCCGCGCCTCCGGTCCCAGCCAGGCGAGCAAGGCCAGCACCAGCGCCACCACCGCGATCCACGCCGACATGGCGAAGGCGTAGTCGCCGCCATGCGCCTTGGCGATCCACGCCTGCGCGGTGGCGGTGACCGCCGCCAGCAGGTTGCCGGTCTGGTAGGCGAAGCCCGGCAGCGTGCCGCGCACGTGGCCGGGCGAGAGTTCGTTGAGGTGCGTGGGCACGACGCCCCAGGCGCCCTGCACCATCACCTGGATCAGGAACGCGCCCACGCCGTAGAGCACCAGCGTGCCGCCGTACATCCACAGCGGGATCACCGGGATCGCCAGCAGCGCGGCGATCACGATCGCCCGCCGCCGCCCGATCCGCTCCGACAGCGCGCCAAAGAACAGTCCGCCCACCAGCGCGCCGATGTTGAGCAACGCGACCAGCACGAACGCCGCGGCCGAACCGGTGGGCAGGTGCAGGTTGACCTCCTCGAAGGTGTGGTAGAGGTCCTGCGAGCCGTGGCTGAACATGTTGAACGCGGTCATCAGCAGCATCAGGTAGAGCGCCAGCTTCCAGTGCCCGCGCATCGCCTCGCGCAGGCCCTGCCGCGGCGCTTCCCGCTGGCGCCGCCACACCGGCGATTCGGGCACCTTGCGCCGGATGTACAGCACCAGCAGCGCCGGCGCCGCGCCGACCACGAACAGCCCGCGCCAGCCGATGTGGTCGATCAGCAGCCAGTTGGCCAGCGCACCGAGGAAGAAGCCGCAGGGATAGCCGCTCTGCAGCAGGCCCGAAACGATGCCGCGCGCCTTCGGCGGGATCGCCTCCATCGCCAGCGAGGCGCCGATACCCCACTCGCCGCCCATCGCGATGCCGAACAGGAAACGCAGCACCAGCAGCATCGTCAGCGACGTCGAGAACGCGGTGGCCAGTTCGAACAGCGAGAACAGCACCACGTCCAGCATCAGGATCGGCCGCCGGCCGTAGCGGTCGGCCAGGCGTCCGAAGATCAGTGCGCCGAAGGGGCGCGCGGCCAGCGTGAGCAGCAGCGCCAGCGTCACGTCGGTCTTATCCACGCCGAACTCGTTGGCCACGCCGACGATGACGAAGGTCAGCAGAAAGTAGTCGAAGGCATCCAGTGTCCAGCCCAGGAAGCTGGCCAGGACCGTGTGGCGCTGGTCATGGTCCAACTCACGCAACGTGGACAGAACACTCATGCCGCCGCTCCCAGCATCGACCCGGTCATCAGGCTAGCACGCGCCCCTGTCGCGACTGCGGCGTGGATGCTGCTTAGCACGATGTCACACACCCCCGGAACGGCGTAGGGTTGCCTGTCGGCACGGCGCTCCTGGGGAGGATCGGCCCGTGCCGACGAGCGGCGCGACGCGGCAAGAGGCCGCCGACCGCCAATCCATTTCCTTGGGAGGGAAACACCAATGATGCAAAAACCGCTTGCCGGCGCCCTGCTGGGCGCCCTGGGCCTCGTCGTGGCCACTGCCGCCTCGGCCGCCACGCCGAACCGTATCCAGGCGCCCGCCATGGGCCACCTGACTTCCAGCGCGCTGGCCCAGCGCCTGGGGCTGGATCCGCAGGCCTCGCTGGCCCCCGGCCTGCAGCTGCGCACCGTGCGCGGCACGATCAAGACGCGCGAGCACCAGCTGTTCCGCGGCGTGCCGGTATACGGCCGCAGCGTGGTGGTCGAGCGCGATGCCGCCGGCAACGTGCGCAGCGTCGACGGCCACGTGTCCAACGGCCTGGGCTTCGATCTGGCTTCGGTCACGCCGCGCCTGAGCGGCGCCCGCGCCGTCGAAGCGCTGCGCCAGCACGCCGGCCTGCTGCCCTACGGCATCGGCATCAACGCGGTATCCGACACCAGCCTGCAGAACGTGAAGCACGACCTCTACGTCTATGCCGAAGGCAAGAAGGCGCGGCTGGTCTATCTGACTTCGTTCTTCGTCGACAACAACGGCCATCCGTCGCGCCCGACCGCGATCGTCGATGCGGACACCGGCGCCATCGTGAAGAGCTGGGAAGGCCTGACCACCAAGGGCAAGCCCGGCGGCGGTGGTGGCGGCACCGGCACCCCCGCAACGGCCAACGGCCCGGGCGGCAACCAGAAGACCGGCCAGTACTTCTACGGCACCGACTACCCGGCACTGCAAGTCAGCCAGTCGGGCAGCACCTGCTCGATGGTCAACACCAACGTGAAGACCAACGACATGAACCAGAGCCGCAACCGCGCGACGCTGTGGACCTTCACCTGTCCGACCAGCAGCGGCGACGGCATCAACGGCGCCTACTCGCCGATCAACGACGCGCACCACTTCGGCGGCGTCGTGCACGACATGTACACCGCCTGGTTCGGCGCTCCGCCGCTGAGCATCCAGCTGGTGATGAACGTGCACTACAGCCGCAACTACGAGAACGCGTTCTGGAACGGCAGCTCGATGAACTTCGGCGACGGCGCGAGCTACTTCTACCCGCTCACCGCGCTGGACGTGACCAGCCACGAGATCAGCCACGGCTTCACCGAGCAGCACTCGAACCTGCAGTACTCCGGCCAGTCCGGCGGCATGAACGAGGCCTTCTCCGACATGGCCGGCGAGGCCGCCGAGTACTACGACCGCGGCGCCAACGACTGGCTGGTGGGCGCCGACATCATCAAGAGCGGCACCGCGCTGCGCTGGATGTGCACGCCGAGCAAGGACGGCGCCTCGATCGACAATGCGTCCCAGTACTACAGCGGCCTGGACGTGCACTACTCCAGCGGCGTCTACAACAAGGCGTTCTGCACGCTGGCCAAGTCGTCGAACTGGAACACCCGCAAGGCGTTCGAGGTGTTCGAGCGGGCCAACGCGATGTACTGGACGGCCACCGCCACGTTCAACTCGGGCGCCTGCGGCGTCGAAAATGCAGCGGACGACTACGGCTACTCGCGCAGCGACGTGGTGGCCGCGTTCAATGCCGTCGGCGTGACCTGCCAGTAAACCGGCAGCAGTAGGTCGCACCCACGAGCCCGGCCCTGCGCCGGGCTCGTTCTTTGTGCAGCTCTCGCTCACCGGCGACGCCCTCCTCATCCCGCGGGCGCGTGACTCCCGCACGGGGAGGCACCGGCGGTGCATGCGTCACCTGCACATCCGCAGCGCGAAGCCTGCCTATACTGGCCTCCCGCTCCCGGAGTACGACCATGCGACGATCGTCCCGCCATGAGGGAAGCCACCTGGCCGTCCCGCTGGAACATCTGTCTTGACGGTGCGGCCGCGGTATCACCTCGATCGCTCGGCACGCGCCACGCTGTCGGCCCGTTTCAGCGGCTTCAACCAGCGCCAGTACGTGCGCGGCAAGCTGGCCGGCGACCCGGTCTACGGCGCGGTGGCGCGGCTGCTGCAGGAATCCCCGCCCTTTCCGCTGCTCGACGTCGGTTGCGGCATCGGGCTGCTCGGCCACTACCTGCATGGCTGCGGCGTGCTGCGCGGCTACCTCGGCATCGACCACGACGAACGCAAGATCGCCACCGGCCGCGCCGCCGCGGCGGCGATCGGCGACGCGCTGGACCTGCGTTGCGCGGACGTCGCCGACCTGCCGGACTTCCGCGGCCACGTCAGTCTGCTGGACGTGCTGCACTACCTGCCGGCGGCACGCCAGTCGCCGCTGCTCGAACAACTGGCCGGCCACGTGGCGCCCGGCGCGCAATTGATGATTCGCAACGTGCTGCGGGCGAAGCACTGGCGCTTCCATGCCACGGTGATCGAGGAACACGTGCTGCACGCCACCGGCTGGATGCGCGTGGGCGCCGACCACTACCCGACCGCGCAGGAGGTGATCGGCCCGCTCGAGCGCGCCGGACTGGTCACCACGCTCACGCCGCTGTGGGGCCGCACGCCGTTCAACAGCTACCTGATCGTGGCACGGCGGCCCGCCTGACGCGCCTCCACGAAGCCGCATCCGGCAGCCTGGCGCCTCTTGCGCTATACTGCACGGACGGCTTCGAGCCGTTGCGGCCTCCAGCCGCCCCCTTTCCCCATATCGCAACGCGGTTCTGAAAGAACGCTCCGGGTTGCACAGGAGTGTTTTCATGTCTTTCGAATCGCTGGGCCTTGCGCCCGCGTTGCTGCGCGCGCTTGCCGAACAGGGCTACACGCAGCCCACCCCGATCCAGGCCGGCGCCATCCCGCTGGTGCTGGAAGGCTACGACCTGCTGGCCGCCGCACAGACCGGCACCGGCAAGACCGCCGCCTTCGCGCTGCCCCTGCTGCAGCACCTGTCCGGCGCCGGCGTCACGCAGACCCGCCGCCCGCGCGCGCTGGTGTTGACCCCGACCCGTGAACTCGCCGCCCAGGTGCACGACAATCTGCGCGGCTATGGCAAGCACCTGCGTGTCTCCAGCACCACCATCTTCGGCGGTGTCGGTATGGGCCCGCAGATGCAGGCGCTGCGCCGCGGCGTGGACGTGGTGATCGCCACGCCCGGCCGCCTGATCGACCACATGCAGCAGCGTTCGGTCGACCTCTCCGGCGTCGAGGTGCTGGTGCTCGACGAAGCCGACCGCATGCTCGACATGGGCTTCCTGCCGGCGATCAAGCGCATCCTCCAGGCCGTGCCGAAGCAGCGCCAGACGCTGTTGTTCTCGGCCACCTTCGCCGAGCCGATCAAGGCGCTGGCGATGCAGTTCATGCGTTCGCCGCGCGAGGTGTCGGTGACCCCGCCCAACACGGTGGCGCCGACCGTCAGCCACCACGTGCATCCAGTCGATGCCGCGCGCAAGCGTGATCTGCTGCTGCACGTGCTCTCGCAGGACAGCCGCCGCCAGAGCCTGGTGTTCAGCCGCACCAAGCACGGCGCCGACAAGCTGGTGAAGTTCCTGGAAACTTCCGGCCTGCGCGCCGCGGCGATCCACGGCAACAAGAGCCAGAACGCACGCACCAAGGCGCTGGGCGACTTTAAGAGCGGCCGCATCACCGTGCTGGTCGCCACCGACATCGCCGCCCGCGGCATCGACATCGACCAGTTGCCGATGGTGATCAACCACGACCTGCCGATGGTCGCCGAGGACTACGTGCACCGCATCGGCCGCACCGGCCGCGCCGGTTCCGAAGGCATGGCGGTGTCGCTGGTCAGCCATGACGAGTCGGGCCTGCTGCGCGACATCCGCAAGCTGCTCAAGCAGGAGATCGCGATCAGCGACGTGCCCGGCTTCGAGCCGTCCGCGCCGCTGCGCCTGGATGCCGGCGCACCGCGTCCGGTGCAGGGCCAGCGCCAGCCGCGCCCGGCACGCAATGGGCACGCGGGCCATGGCGGCAACCACGCGCAGAACCGCAACCAGGCCAACGCCGGCCGCAACAACCGGCGCAGGAACCGCCCTGCCGGTGGCGCCAGGCCGGAGACGCGTGGCTGATCGCTGGCGTCAATAGCGCGCTCCGGACGCCCCCATCCGCCCTTCGGGCATCTTCCCCCGTAAACGGGGAAAGGTTCGATGGGCTGCCCTACGCGATGGGCTGGCGACCGAGCTTCCCCCGTTTACGGCGGAAGGTGCCGACAGGCGGATGGGGCGAGCTCGCGCGCGACTACAAACCCAGCGCCTTCGCGTGATGCCTCAGGTGGTCGTCGATGAAGGTGTTGATGAACCAGTAGCTATGGTCGTATCCGGGCTGGCGGCGTAGCACGAGCGGCTGCCCGGCCTCGGCGCACGCTTGCTCGAAAAGCTCCGGCCGCAGCTGGTCGGTGAGGAAGCGGTCGGCTTCGCCCTGGTCGATCAGGATCGTGCCGGGGAAGCTCTGCCGCTCCACCAGCGCGCAAGCGTCATAGTCGGCCCAGGCGTCCCGGTTCTCGCCCAGGTAGCGAGTGAACGCCTTCTCGCCCCATGGCACCCGCGAGGGCGCCACGATGGGCGCGAAGGCGGACACCGAGCGGTAGCGCTGCGGATAGGCAAGCGCCAGGGTCAGCGCGCCATGGCCGCCCATCGAGTGGCCGCACACGCCCGCGCGTTCCACGTCCACCGGGAAATGCGCGGCCAGCAGCGCGGGCAGCTCCTGGCCCACGTAGCTGCGCATGCGAAAGCGCGACGACCATGGCGCCTGTGTGGCATCGAGGTAGAAGCCCGCCCCCTCGCCGAACTCCCAGTCGCCGGTAGCGCCTTCCAGGCCGGTATCGCGCGGACTGGTGTCCGGCATGACCAGCGCGAGACCGAGCTCCGCCGCCAACCGCTGCGCACCGGCCTTGATCGAGGCGGTCTCCTCGGTGCAGGTCAGGCCGGCGAGGAACCAGAGCAGCGGGCACGGCTGCCGCGCAGCCTGCGGCGGCAGGTAGAGCGCGAAGCGCATCGGCCCGCCGCAGGCGCGCGAGTCGTGCTGGTAGAAGCCCTGTACACCGCCATGGCAACGCTGTTCGGAGATTGTCTCGATGGTCGCCATCCGCTGCTCCTTTCCACAAACGCACGATCATAACCACGGCCTGCCCACGCACCGTGTACTTCCCACCGACGGCCTACCGGCCAGCCTGTTAGAATGTTCGCCGCACCGCGCGGCGCATGCCTTCGCTCGCCGCCGCCAATTCTGAGGTTCCCATGTCATCCCCTGTCCCAGGTCCCACGCCGGCCGACCACGACCCGGCGCCGACCGGTTTTGCCGCGCTCGCGCTGCGCCCCGAAGTCCAGCAGGCGCTGGCCGACGTCGGCTACGAATCGCCCTCGCCGATCCAGGCCGCGACCATTCCGCCGTTGCTGGAAGGCCGCGACGTGCTCGGCCAGGCGCAGACCGGCACTGGCAAGACCGCCGCGTTCGCGTTGCCGATCCTCTCGCGCATCGAGGCCAGGCCCGGCAAGCCGCAGGCGCTGGTACTGGCGCCCACGCGCGAACTGGCCATCCAGGTGGCCGAGGCGTTCCAGCGCTACGCCGCGCATATCCCCGGGTTCCAGGTGCTGCCGATCTACGGCGGGCAGAGCTACGGCCCGCAGCTGCATGCGCTGCGCCGCGGCGTGCACGTCGTGGTCGGCACGCCCGGCCGCGTGATCGATCACATGGACAAGAACACGCTGGACCTGTCCGAGCTCAAGTACCTTGTGCTCGACGAGGCCGACGAGATGCTGCGCATGGGCTTCATCGACGACGTCGAGAAGGTGCTCCAGGCCACGCCGCCGGAGCGCCAGGTCGCGCTGTTTTCGGCGACCATGCCGGCGCCGATCCGCAAGATCGCGCAGGCGCACCTGAAGGAACCGGTCGAGGTCACCATCAAGGCCGCCACCACCACCGCGGCGAACATCCGCCAGCGCTACTGGTTCGTCAGCGGCATGCACAAGCTCGATGCGCTGACCCGCATCCTGGAAGCCGAGCCGTTCGACGCGATGATCATCTTCGCGCGCACCAAACAGGCCACCGAGGAGCTCGCCGAGAAGCTCACCGCGCGCGGCCTGGCCGCCGCCGCGATCAACGGCGACATCGCCCAGCCGCAGCGCGAGCGGGTGATCCAGCAGCTCAAGGACGGCAAGCTCGACATCCTGGTCGCCACCGACGTCGCCGCGCGCGGCCTGGACGTCGAGCGCATCAGCCACGTGTTCAACTACGACATCCCCTACGACACCGAGAGCTACGTGCATCGCATCGGCCGCACCGGCCGCGCGGGACGCAGCGGCGAGGCGATTCTTTTCGTCACGCCAAGGGAAAAGGGCATGCTGCGCGCGATCGAGCGGGCCACGCGCCAGCCGATCGAGGAAATGAAGCTGCCCACCGTCGAGGCGGTGAACGACGTGCGCATCGCACGCTTCAAGCAGCGCATCACCGATACGCTGGCGCAGGGCGAGTTGGCGCAGTTCCAGCAATTGATCGAGCAGTACGAGCAGGAGCACAACGTGCCGGCGATCGAGATCGCCGCGGCGCTGGCGCGGCTGGCCCAGGGGGACCGCCCGCTGCTGCTGGCGCCGCCGCCGAAGCGCGAGTACGAGCGGCGCGAACGCGAGCCGCGCGAGCATGCACCGCGCGAGTCGCGCGAGCGCGACACCGAGCGGCACGAACGCAAGCCGCGCGAACCACGCAGTTTCGAATCGCGCCCACCGCGTCCGCACAACACACCGGAGCCCGGCAAGCGCACCTACCGCATCGAAGTCGGCCACGAGCACGGCGTCAAGCCGGGCAACATCGTCGGCGCGATCGCCAACGAGGCCGGACTGGAAAGCCAGTTCATCGGCCGCGTCAGCATCCGCGGCGACTACAGCCTGATCGACCTGCCCGACGGCATGCCCAAGGAGGTGTTCGAGCACCTCAAGAAGGTCTGGGTCAGCCAGCAGCAGTTGCGCATCAGCGAGTGGGACGGCACGGAGGAGCCGGCCGGCGCCGCGCCACCGCGCCGGCCGCGGCCGGGTGGTTTCAAGCCCCGGGCCGGTGGCAAGCCGCCGCGGCGGAAATAAATCGCGGAATGCCAGCCCGTCGCGATGGGCTGGCGAACTCTTCACCGCGCGGGCTTGCGCGCAGGGCGGGCGGTTTGACGGACCGCTCGCACCAAGCCTCGCGTGCTACGAGCGGAGCCGAAGCGGCTCCGCAATTCCCTATCCCAGCCGCTCCTGCAGATAGGACAGGACCCGTTCGGCCAATAGCTCGGCGCGCGCTCCTCCCGCGTGCAGGTGAAGCTCGGGCGCAACCGGCCGCTCGTAGGGCGAATCGATGCCGGTGAAGTTGCCGATCAGCCCGGCGCGCGCCTTGGCGTAGAGCCCCTTCGGATCGCGCTGCTCGCATTCGGCCAGCGGCGTATCGACGAACACTTCGACGAACTCGCCCTCGGCGAAACGCCCGCGCGCGAACTCGCGCTCGCCGGCGAACGGCGAGATCACGCAGACCAGCACCACCAGCCCGGCGTCGACCATCAGGTGCGCCACTTCCGCCACGCGGCGCACGTTCTCCACGCGCGACTCGGCGGTGAATCCCAGGTCCACGTTGAGCCCGTGGCGCAGGTTGTCGCCGTCGAGCAGGTAGGTATGGAAACCCTGCGCGGCCAGCTTGCGCTCGACCAGGTTGGCGATGGTCGACTTGCCGGCGCCGGAAAGTCCGGTGAACCACAGGCACAGCGGGTGCTGGCCCTTGGCCAGCGCGCGCGTGGACTTGTCCACGTCGGTGTGCTGCCAGTGGATGTTGTTCGCCCGCTGCAGCGCGAAATCAAGCATGCCGCAGGCGACCGTGGCGTTGCTCTGGCGGTCGACCAGGATGAAGCCGCCCAGTTCGCGGTTGTCGGCATAGCGTTCGAACGCGAGCGGCCGGTCCAGGTCGATGTTGCAGTAGCCGACCTCGTTGAGCTCCAGCCGCCGCGCGGCCAGCGGCGCCTGTGTGTTGACGTCGATCTTGTGCTTGATCGCGGTGACGCGTGCATTGACCACGGCGGTGCCCAGGCGCAGCAGGTAGCTGCGGTTGGGCAGCAGCGGCGCGTCGCCGAACCAGACCAGGTGGCAGCCGAACTGGTCGGCCACCGGCGCCGGCTGCGCGGCGGCAGCGATCACGTCGCCGCGACTGATGTCCAGTTCGCGGTCCAGGCACAGCGTGACGGCCTGCCCGGTGACCGCCTCGGCGAGGTCCGCCGACGGCCCGACGATGCGCTCGACCCGCGCACGCTGCCCGCCCGGCTGCACCAGCACCTCCTCGCCCACCGCCACGCGGCCGCCGCTCACCGTACCGGCGTAGCCGCGGAAATGCTGGTCGGGACGGTTCACCCACTGCACCGACAGGCGGAAATGCTCCGGCGGCGCCGCTTCGGCATCGAGCGTTTCCAGCAGCTCGACCAGGCTGGGGCCCTGATACCAGGGCATGCGGGTGGAACGCAGGCCCACGTTGTCGCCATCCGGCGCGACCACCGGCAGCGCGCTGACCGATTCGATGCCCATCGCCGCGGCCATGGCGCGGTACGGCTCGACGATGGACGCATAGACGTCCGCGTCCAGCCCGACCAGGTCCATCTTGTTCACCGCCAGGATGATCCGGCGGATGCCCAGCAGCGCGCAGATGTAGGTGTGCCGGCGCGTCTGCGGCAGCAAGCCCTTGCGGGCGTCGACCAGCACCACCGCCAGGTCCACCTGTGAGGCGCCGGTGGCCATGTTGCGGGTGTACTGCTCGTGGCCGGGGCAATCGCCGACGATGAAGCTGCGCCGCGCGGTGTGGAAATAGCGCCAGGCCACGTCGATGGTGATGCCCTGCTCGCGCTCGGCGTCCAGTCCGTCGGTGACCAGCGCGAAGTCGAGCGCCTCGCCGCCGCGCCTGCGGCTGTCGCGGCGCAGCGCGTCGAGCTGGTCGTCGGCGAGCATGCCGGCGTCGTAGAGCAGGCGGCCGAGCAGCGTGCTCTTGCCGTCGTCCACGCTGCCGCAGGTGATGAAGCGAAGCAGACCGGTGGCCATCAGAAGTAGCCCTCCTGCTTCTTTTTCTCCATCGAGCTTGCGCCGTCGTGGTCGATGATGCGGCCCTGACGCTCGGAGCTGCGCGAGGCGCGCATCTCCTCGATGATCGCGTCCAGCGAGTCGGCCTCCGACTCGATCGCGCCAGTCAGCGGGTAGCAGCCGAGCGTGCGGAAGCGCACGCGGCGCTGTTCGATGCGCTCGCCCTCGCGCAGCACGAAGCGCTCGTCGTCGACCATGATCAGCGCGCCGTCGCGCTCGACCACCGGCCGCTCCTTCGCGAAGTACAGCGGCACCACTTCGATCCGCTCGCGACGGATGTATTCCCACACGTCCAGTTCCGTCCAGTTGGACAGCGGAAACACGCGCACGCTCTCGCCGGTGCGGATCTGCGTGTTCCAGGTACGCCACAGCTCCGGCCGCTGCTGCTTGGGATCCCAGCGATGCTGCGCGCTGCGGAAGGAGAAGACGCGCTCCTTGGCGCGCGACTTCTCCTCGTCGCGGCGGGCGCCGCCGATGGCCGCGTCGAACTGGTAATGATCCAGCGCCTGCTTCAGCGCCTGAGTCTTCATCACGTCGGTATGCACCGCCGCGCCGTGGGTCAGCGGCGAGATGCCCTGGCGCACGCCCTCCTGGTTGACGTGCACCAGCATGCGCACGTCGCCGGCGGCCGCCACGCGGTCGCGGAAGGCGATCATCTCGCGGAACTTCCAGGTGGTGTCCACGTGCAGCAGGGGCAGCGGCGGCGGCGCCGGGCGGCAGGCCTTGCGCAGCAGGTGCAGCAGCACGGTGGAGTCCTTGCCGATGGAATACAGCATCACCGGGCGGCGGAAACAGGCAAACACTTCACGCAGGATCTGGATGCTTTCCGCTTCCAGATCGTCGAGGTGGGACAGGCGTTGCATCGGGACGGGCTTGGATTCCAGGCCCGCGCGGCGCGGGCGAAGCACACACGCTAGCAGACTTGCTCCAGCCTGCGTGACCTGCTCCCGGCGCGGCGGCCCGCGCAGAAGCCTTACCATCCTTGGTTTCCACCCGGCGAGATCGCCCATGCCCGTGTCCTGGCCCCGCCCCGAGCACCCGACCGACCTGGCCACGCGCACCGCCGGCCTGGCACCGACACAGATCCAAGTACTCGAGGCCGCGGCCAGGTCGATCCGCGACGGCGCGCTGGCGCCCGCGGAGCAAGCGCTCGGCGCCATGCTGGCGCAGGCGCCGGAGCACCCCGAGGTCCTGCGCATGCTCGGCATCCTGCACACCCGCGGCCGGCAATACGACGCCGCGCGCGAGGCGCTGGCCCAGGCCCTGCAGCACTGGCCGGACGATCCGCTGGCGCTCACCGACCTGGGCAACGCCGAGCAGGCGGCCGGCGACGTGGAGACCGCGCTGGCGTACTGGCGGCGCGCCTGCGCGCTGGCGCCGGACTATCCCATGGGCTGGTTCAACCTCGGCCGCAACCTGCAGGTGCTCGGCTTCACCGAATCGGCGGTGGAGGCGCTCGAACGCGCCTGCACGCTGGAACCGGCGTTGCTGCCCGCGCAGGTGCTGCTCGGCGACTCACTGGTGCACCTGGGCCGCTTCGACGAGGCCGACCGCCGCTATCGCGCCGCGCTTGCGCTGCACCCGGCCTGCGGCGACGCCTGGCGCGGGCTGGCCAACATGAAGACGCGGCCGCTTTCCGAGGCCGATCGCGCACAGCTCTCCACCCAGCTGAAACGTACCGACGTGGCCGAACCCGACCGCATCGCCATGGGCTTCGCGCTGGGCAAGGCCAGCGAGGACCAGGGCCGCTACGAGGAGGCCTTCGCCGCACTGAGCGACGCCAACGCACGCCAGCGCCGGCTGGCGCCCTGGCACGCCGGCGGCTTCCACGGCTTCGTCGAATCCGTCGTCGCTGCCGGGGCCAAGCTGCCGCCTCCTCCGGATCCCGCGCTGGGCGAGGAGGCGATCTTCATCGTCGGCCTGCCGCGCTCCGGTTCCACCCTGTTCGAGCAGATCCTCGCCGCGCATCCGCAGGTCGAGGGCGCCAGCGAACTGCCGGACCTGGGCGAGGTGCTGGTGGAGGAGTCGGCCCGCCGCGGCCAGCCGTTCCCGCAGTGGGTTCCCAGCACCGGCGCGCAGGACTGGCAGCGCCTGGGCCGGCGCTACCTCGAGCGCACCGCGCGCTGGCGCCGGCAGCGCCCGCGCTTCACCGACAAGCTGCCGGAGAACTGGCTCTATGCCGGCGTGCTGGGCGCCATGCTGCCGGGCGCACGCATCGTCGACGTGCGCCGCGACGCGCTGGAGGCGGGCTGGTCGTGCTTCAAGCAGCAGTTCTACCGGTTGCCGCATTTCGCCTGCACGCTGACCGACATCGCCGCCTACGTGCGCGACTACGAAGCGGCGATGGACCGGTGGCAGACGGCCGCGCCCGCACGCATCCGCAGGCAACCCTACGAGGCGCTGCTGGCCGATCCCGAGGCCGAGATCCGCGCCCTGCTCGCCTTCTGCGGCCTGCCGTTCGACCCTGCCTGCCTGGACTTCCACCGCGCCGAGCGCGCGATCCGCACGCCCAGCGCGGCGCAGGTGCGCCAGCCGCTCAGCCGCGATACGGCGCGCGCCGAGCGCTACGGCCGCCTGCTCGATCCGCTGCGGCTGGGGCTGGGACGGGCGCTGGCGCCACGGTAAGGGATGGCTTTCCGCCAGGGCACCCACACATAGGGAAGGTGTGCGCCCACCCAGCGCCGGATGACCGTCATGCCTACCCTGCCCACCCTCTACATCTCCCACGGCTCCCCGATGACGGCGCTGCAGCCGGGCCCCGTGCGCGAGCGCCTGGCCGAGCTGGCCGCCGGACTGCCGCGACCGCGGGCCATCGTCATCGCCACCGCTCACTGGCTCACCCCGCAGCCGGAAGTGGGCGCCTCCGCGCAGCCGGAAACCGTGCACGACTTCTTCGGTTTCCCCGCACCGCTGTACGAGATCCGCTATCGCGCCCCTGGCGCGCCGGCACTCGCCGAGCAAGTCCTGCGGTTGCTGGCCCAGTCCGGCCTGCAGGCCACAGCCGATCCTTCGCAAGGCCTGGACCATGGCGCCTGGGTGCCGCTGCGCCTGCTCTATCCGGATGCCGACATCCCGGTGGTGCCGCTCTCGATCCAGCCCAACCGCGACCCGGCCCATCACCTGGCGGTCGGCCGCGCATTGGCGCCGCTGCGCGACGAAGGCGTGCTGGTAATCGGCTCGGGCAGCATCACCCACAACCTGGGCGATCTGCGCATGGGCTACGGCGCCGAGCGCGAGGCGCCGTACGTGCGTCCGTTCATCGCCTGGGTGGAGGAACGCCTCGCCGCCGGCGACATCGATGCGCTGCTCGACTATCGCCGCCAGGCGCCGTTCGCCCAGCGCGCGCATCCGACCGATGAACACCTGCTGCCGCTTTTCGTGGCGCTCGGCGCCGCCGGCACGCAGCCGACGGCGCGGCGCATCGACGCCGGCATCGACCACGGCATCCTCGCCATGGACATCTACCGGTTCGGATGAACCCGGGCTCTGTCGGCTACTTGACCACCACGGTGCCGACCATCATCGGATGGATCGCGCAGTAGTAGGTGTAGGTGCCCGGCTTGCTGAAGGTCACCGCGTAGCCATCCCCGGTATCCAGCGCCGCGGAGGATTGGAACTGCCCGCCGGCGCTGGTCACCGTGTGCGGCTCCTCGTCAAGGTTGGTCCACGCCACGCGCGTGCCGGCACGCACGTTGAGCACCTTCGGCGAGAACGCGAAGTTGCGTATTTCCACCTTCGCCGCCGTGGCCGTTCCGGCGGCGTGCGCCGGCGGGAAAGCCGACGCGGACGCGGCCATCGCCAGCGCCCCGAGCCATCGCCACCGACCGCTCAAGGCAGCGCCTCCTCGGTGATCGCCAGCGCCTGGCGACCGCGCACGTGCCGCACCTCGCGCACGCCGATGTAGCTGTGCAGCCGGCCCGGCGGCACGTCCTTCAGCGGCCCCGGCCCGGGACCGACGCCCGGCGGCGGCTGCGGGTAGGCCGTGGAGCGCGCGGTGTGGAAGGTGATGGTGCCCTCGACTTTCTGCTGGATCTGGTGGATGTGCCCGTTCAGCACGCTCACCGAGCCGAACCGCCGCAGGTAACCCATCGCCTGCGCGCTGTCGTCGGTGCCCCAGCCCCATTGCGGATACAGCGGCCACAGCGGCATGTGCGCGAACACCACCACCGGCGTCTCCGCCGACAGCGGTGCCAGGTCCTTCTTCAGCCAGGCCAGCTGGTCCGGGCCGAGAAAGCCCAGCCCGCCGGCCTTGAGGTTCAGCACGTTGACCAGGCCGACGAAGTGCACGCCGTGATGGTCGAAGCTGTACCAGCCGCCCGGCTGCTGGCGCTGCCCGAAGCAGCGGAAGAACTCCGCACCGTTGTCGCCGATCACGTCGTGCTCGCCGGGCACGTAGAACACCTGGCGCGCGCGGCCCTCGCCCATCACGCCGGCCAGCGTCTCGAACTCCTCCGGGCGGGACAGGTGTGTGAGGTCGCCGGTATGGATGAGGAAGTCCGGCCGCCGCGGCTGCGCGTCGACCAGCGCCAGCGAAGCGCGCAGGCTGCCGACCACGTCCATGTTCGGCGCCTTGTGGAAGCCGATGTGCGAATCGCTGACCTGCACGAAGCCGAAGCTGGCGTCCGGGTCCGCCGCCGCGCCGCGGTCCAGCGTGCGCGCCTGCAGCACGCCTCCCTTCATCAGGAAAAGGGTGCCGCTGCCGGCCCAGGCCATGCATTTGAGGAAATGGCGACGGTCGGTCGGGACGTCGTCGGGAAGATCGTTCATGTCGGTCGCTCCAGGCGGTGCGCATGGCCGGACGGCCAGCGCAGGAGGCGCGCCTTGCCGGTGCGCTCCCTTCCTGCATTACCGCGCACCGTCGTGGCCTATTCCGGCCGTCGCGCGTCGGGAATAAAGTCGCCGCGAGCGAGGTACCTCCCTTATGCCCGCCAATCCCTTCGCCCCGCCGTCCCCGGACGCCGCCACCACGGCGCGCTTCCAGACCGTGGTGCTGCCGTGGCTGGATGCCGCCTACAACCTGGCCCGCTGGCTGGTGCGCAACGAGGCGGACGCGCAGGACGTGGTGCAGGAATCGCTGCTGCGCGCGCTGCGCTACTTCGGCAGCTTCCGCGGCGGCGACGCCCGCGTGTGGCTGCTCGCGATCGTGCGCAACACCTGCTACACGCTGCATGCCCGGCACGCGCCCGACGACCGGCACGAGAGCCTGGACGACGAGGCCCTGGCCTTGCCCGACGACTGCCCTTCGCCCGAGGCGCTCACCCTGCTCGCGGTGGACATCGGCTCGCTGCAGCAGGCGCTCGAACGCCTGCCGCCGCCGCTGCGCGAGGTGGTCGTGCTGCGCGAGCTGGAGGAGTGCTCGTACAAGGAGATCGCCACCGTCACCGGCCAGAAGATCGGCACGGTGATGTCGCGGCTGGCGCGGGCGCGCGAACGGCTGCGGGCCGAACTGTCCCATCCGACCCAGGAGGCAGGCCGCCATGACGTGCGATGAGACCCGGCTGCTGCTGCATGCCTACCTGGACGACGAACTGGACGCGGCGCAGAGCGCGGCGGTGCTCGCGCACCTTGCCGGCTGCGCGGCGTGCACCGCCCGCTACGAAGGCCACGCCCGCCTGCGCGAGGCGCTGGCGCAGCCGGACCTGTACCGGCCCGCGCCCGAGGCGTTGCGCGAACGCTGGCTCGCCGCGCAACCGTCGGCGCCGGCCACCGCACGGCCGCGCCGGGGGCCGATCGCCCTGGCGCTGGCGGCCGGCTTCGCCGGCGCGCTGCTGCTCACCAGTCCGGCCTGGATCGGCGGCCTGCGCGCACCCGGCGCGGCCGACCATGCGGTGATCGCGCAGGCGATCTCCGGTCACCTGCGCTCGCTGCAGCCGCAGCACCTGATGGACGTGGTGTCGACCGACCGGCACACGGTCAAGCCGTGGTTCGAAGGCCGGCTGGATTTCTCGCCGCAGGTGAAGGACCTGGCCGGCCAGGGCTACCCGCTCGCCGGCGGCCGCCTGGACGTGGTGGGCGGACGTACCGTGGCGGCGCTGGTGTACCGGCGGCACCTGCACGTGATCAACCTGTTCCAGTGGCCGGACGGGGGCGCCGGATCGGGCTCGCGGCAGGTCCAGGAACAGGGTTACACGGCGATCGAATGGTCCGGCGACGGCATGCGCTACGTCGCCGTCTCGGACGTCGAGGAACAGGAGCTGCAGCGGTTCGTGCGCGAGTTCCGCGCGGGCGTGCCCCTGCGCTGAGCCGGCTCAGGCGCTCTGCGGCAGCGGCGGCGCGTTGTCGCCCGACGGATCGAGCCAGTCTTCCGGCGTCAGCGGGCGCAGGCCGTGCGCGATGCGGCCCTTGTCGCACTGCGGGCTGTGCCGGCCGAATTCCCACGACGGCTCGACCTCGCGGCAGACCGAAGGCTTGATCGGGTGGATGCCGCAGTAGGCGGCCTCGCCGATGGTGCCCTTGAGCGCCACGCAACGCGGCTGCTTCGACTGCGTGCCGCGCATCACCACGCGGTGCGGATCGAGCTTTTCCGTGAGCTCGGTCGGCACCGTGCCGCCCAGGAAGGGATCGGTTTCGGACCAGTGGAAGGCGATGCGGAAGAAGGCGCAGCAAGCGCCACAGCTCAGGCAGGGATGGACCATGGGAGTACACAGGGCGCACCCCGAGGCACGCAGCGCGCGGATTCTAGAGCGCGGCGAAGTCCGGCGGAAGATGCCCGACACGGGCGCGAAAAGCCTTTGGTCGCAGGCGTTTAGGGAGGGTTGGGGCTTGGCGCGCCGGCGCCCTCTCGGCTGCGCCCCGGACGAACCGCTCTCACGCCGGCTTCCCGGCTCGGGTCATCCCGAGGGCGCGCCGCAGGTCTGGCCCGCCACGAGCCTCAGATGTCCCCTGAGAACGTATTGCAGCTGGACACCTGCCCGCTCTCGAGTCCCGCCTTGAACCACTTCACCCGCTGCGCCGAGGTGCCGTGGGTGAACGAATCGGGCACCACCGTACCCCGCGACTCGCGCTGCAGCGTGTCGTCGCCGATCCGGCTGGCGGCATTGAGCGCCTCCTCGACGTCGCCGGCCTCAAGCCAATGCAGGCGCTGCTCACTGCGGTTGGCCCACACGCCGGCGAAGCAGTCGGCCTGCAGCTCCTGCCGCACCGACAGGCCGTTGGCGCCCTCCATCGGCGCACCCTGTTCGCGCGCCTGCTGCACCTTGTCGAAGATGCCCAGTTGCTCCTGCACGTGATGGCCGACCTCGTGCGCGATCACGTAGGCTCGCGCGAAATCGCCGGCGGCACCGAAGCGATCCTGCAGCTCCTGGAAGAATGAAAGGTCGAGGTAGACCTTCTGGTCACCCGGACAGTAGAACGGCCCTACCGCGGTCGAGGCCAGGCCGCAGGCCGTGCGCACGCCGCCGCTGAACAGGTCGAGCTTCGGATCGACGTACTGGCGCCCGTTGGCGGCGAAGATGTCGCCCCAGGTCTTCTCGGTGGAACCGAGGATCGCGCTGACGAAGTCCCGCTGCTGCGGATCGACCTGCGCCGGCTGGCTGGCCGGCGCGGACTGGCCGACCGGCCCGCCCTGGTCCAGCAGCGCGGTCGGGTCCTTGAAGAACACCCAGCCCAGGATCGCCAGCACGATCAGGCCGCCGATGCCCAGCCCACGGCCGCCGCCGAAGCCGAATCCGCCGCCGCCACCGCGGCCGCTGTCGATTTCCACGTTGCGGCTGCGCTCGCCCTTTTGCCAGTCCATGCCTTCGACCTCGCATGCGCCGCAGCGCGGTCGAATCACCTTACCCGTTGCGGCGTCTCCCGTGCGTGCACGTTGCCGCTACAGTAGGCCACCGTTCAAATCCCCGTTGCCCATGAAAGAACACCTGCCCGCGCTGGTCACCCTGCTCACCGTCCTGCTGATGTTCGGCACCGCCTTTGCGGTCGGCCGCGCGCGCGGGCTCTACAAGATCAAGGCGCCGGCGACCCACGGCCATCCTGCCTTCGAGCGCGCCTTCCGGGTGCAGATGAACACGCTCGAGGCGGCGCTGCTGTTCCTGCCCACGCTGTGGGTCGCGGCCCGCTACGGCTTCGCGTTCTGCGCCGGCGTCGCCGGGCTGGCGTGGCTGGCCGGACGCACCTGGTACGCGCTCGCCTACCTGCAGGAAGCGGCCAGGCGCGGCGGCGGCTTCCTGGTCGGCATGCTCGCCTGGATGGCCACGCTGCTGATGGCGCTGGTCGGCCTCGGCCGTGCGATGTTCGCCGGCTGAGTGACTTCCGGGGATTGCGCCGGGCCCGGCCACGCGGCTAGCGTGGTCCCACGGGTCGCGCAGCAGCCCTTTACGCAGGTTCGTTTCCGGCCGATGCCCTCCCGCCCCCTTCATCCCTCGCTGCACGATGCGCGGCTGCCGCACCTGGGCAGCGCGCTCGGCATGATCGCGCTGTACTTCGCGCTGCAGTTCCTGGCCAGCGGCCTGGTGGGCGTGGGGCTGGGCTTCGCGCTCGGCGTCGCCGGCACGCCGGTCGGTGGCATGGCGTCGCGCATCCGCGCGGTGCTCGCGCAGCCGGACGTCAATGCGCTGATGGTGATCCTCACCCTGCTGCTGGCCGCCAGCGTCACCGTCGTGCTGGTGCGGCGACTGTGGCCGGCCGCCTGGTCGCACGGCGCACCGCCGGGCCTCGGGCTGACTCGTCCCGGCCATCCGCTGTTCTACCTGGCCGCGGTGCTGCTGGGATTGGCGCTGCCGATCGCCGGCGGCTGGCTGACCCGCTGGGTCGCCCACGGCCACGAGGTCACCCAGGACGTCAAGCAGGTCGGCGGCGCCGCCTCGCTGGCGCTGCGCCTGCCGCTGGCGCTGGTGGTGGTCAGCGTGGGGCCGCTGGTGGAAGAACTGCTGTTCCGCGGTGCGCTGCTCTCGGCGCTGCTGCGGCGCATGGGCGTCGGTGGAGCGATCGTCGTCAGCTCGCTGCTGTTCGCCTGCGTGCACCTGCCCGACCTCGGGTTCCTCTGGTACGCCGTGCCCAACCTCGCGCTGCTCGCCGCCGCGCTGGCCTGGCTGCGGTTGCGTTCCGGCTCGCTGTGGCCGGCGGTGGTCGCACACGGGGTGAACAACCTGCTGGCGGTGACGGTCTGGTTCGTGGCGTCGTCCGGCGCCCGCTGACAATCAGCGAAACCTGTCGCAACCTGGCGCACCGGTCCGTTGCAGGCCTACGAAGGCATGGCATAGATTCGGGCTTCCGTTCCAGATCGAGCAGGACGCCCGATGACGCGACACCTCCGCCCCGCCCTCCGCGCCTTGCTGCTCCTCCTCGCACTGACAGGATGTCTTTCCGCCATGGCCCTTCCTTCCGATACCTCGACAAAGCCGGTGGCGCCGAACCACTTCCCACTGAAGTTCAAGCGGCACGACTTCCGCGCGTACTGCTACAACACGATCGGCTGCGAGGTGATCTACGCGGACAACAACTTCACGCGGCTTCGCTCGGGCGATGTAGTCAGCCCTCCCCCACCATCCGCGGACTACCGCGACAAATGGGGATTCGCGTCTTATGGAGGAATAGCGAATTTTCCTCCGCCTGCCCACGTGCGGTGGAAGTCGCTAGATGGAGTTGCTCACGAAGCCGACGTAGATATTGGCGCGATTTTCAAGGACGAACTGGTCAGATACAGCGTGTCGAACGACGAGATCCGCGAAGGTGCCTTTCCTGGTCCGGGCCCTGCCACAGACCCAAGCATCTTTCTCGAGGTTAACGACCGCACCATCAACGTATTTACCAGGGCTTTCATTCCGACGAAAAAGGAACAGGTTCCCGGCAACAAGTACAGCGACTCCCGGGAAGACCTGATCTTGGTCTGGACACAAACGTACTGACGACAGTAACCGGAGCCAAGGATGGGCGACAAGAGCATCACTGGAGAGATTCCAAACGATGGAGTCTCCACCTATCTCGCCAGTACGGGCGACATGCAGCTATATCGGAACGCCAGTGCGCAGCTCTCGCAATTCGAGGCGCCGGTTCTGCTACATGGCGACAACTCGCACGAACGCCTTTACGTTGCAGCTTTCGATGGCACTGGCAACGACAAGTACAAGGACCCGCTGCACTCCACCAACGTAGCGGCCATCGATGAGCAGATCGAAGAACTAGAAGCCAAGGGTAACGTACGTATTGCCGAGGGCTATCTTCCCGGCCCGGGCACTCAGGACAATCGAATCACCCGTGTTCTGGACGGCGCAATCGGCTACACGCACGAAGCCCGCGTCGAGAAAATGTATGACATGTTCATCCATAAAGCGCGCGATTGGCTGCGCGAAGATCCCGATGCACAGATAAGGCTGGTGGGTATCGGTTTCAGCCGCGGCGGCGAGGAGCAGGCCAGCTTCGCCAGAATGGTGCAGGAGCGCGGCATCCAAAATCCGGCCGGCGCGGTTTATAAGCGGGACGCCCACGGAAATATTCTCCACGTTGAGTACACCAAGCCGCCATTGGTCCCGCCAGGCAAGGTGGCGCAGGCGGTGGGCCTGTTCGATCCCGTGGGCACCGGCGCGCCCGTCAACGACTACGACCGGCGGCTGCCGCCGTCGGTCATCTCGGGCTTCCAGATCTTTTCGAAGGACGAGCACCGCGGCCTGTTCAAGTCCGACCACATCATCGATCCGGGCCTGACGGCGGATGGCCGCTTCCTCGGCGTGCTGGTGCCGGGCGCGCACTCGGACGTCGGTGGCGGCTACCTGTTGAACGGTCTGAGCATCCGCAGCGGCAACTTGATGGTCGACTACCTCAATGCGTTGAGCGATCGCCCGTTCCTGGAAAAGTCGCCCGAGCCGGTCGACCCACGCCTCAACGTGGTGCATCGGTCGACCGAAGGCCTGCTGCTCTACCGCGTGTGGGAGAAGGTCGACCGGCTACAGCCGGGCGGCTACAACACGCTGGAGGCACCGAAGCACCACCACCATGGCTACCGCGTGGTGGGCGACCCCTACAACGCCGAGCCACGTGACGAGGCGCTGAGCCGACAGTTCGATTTCCAGGGCGTTTCGATCGCTCCGGTCCCCACCGACCAGCGCGAAACGGCCATGCAGTTGCCGCCCACGGAAACTGGAATCACACGGACGGCGGCATCCGGGGCTCCCGCGGCCGGTTCAGTCGACGCCATCTCGGTCGACGCCATGGTCGAACGGCTCTACCAGGCCGCCCTCAAGCGCGACGACCGCGCCATGGACGCCGTGGCAAGCGATTATCTGCAGTCGCCGCAGGGCGGTCACTGGTGGCGCGAGATCCAGCAGTACAGCCAGGCAATGCAGACACCCGAGCCTGCGTTTGCCTACCAGGGCCAGGCACCCGAGCCGGTGGCGCCGGCCGGCATGCAACGTTGATCGGCAAGGACGAGGAGCACGCATGGATGGCGGCAACATCGACGACGTGAAGCAACTGCTGGTCAAGCTGGCGGTGATTGCCGAGCAGCTCGACACACGCAGCCGCGGCGCGCTGCAGCGCATCGACGCCAGCGCCCTGGCGCTCGACCGCAGCGCGCAACGCTGGACCGAGGGCGCGGATGGCTTCGCGCGTACCGTGCTCGACGCCCTCGGCGCGCAGGCGCGCGACAGCATCGCCGGTGCGGCACGCCAGGCGCTCGATCCGCTGGACGCGCAACTGCGTGAAGGTGCCAGGACAGCCAAGTGGGCGGCGGATGCCTTGGCCGAACAACGCAAGCTGCTCACGCAGGCGCAGCGGTCACTAGTCCACAAGGGCCTGCTCGCGCTGCTGGCGGGTGCAGTGCTGGCGGCCGGCGGCAGCGGCTGGGTGGCCTGGCGCAGCATGCATCGCGCTGCGCTGGGCGACGAGCTGGTCCGTGCGGTGCGCTCAGGCTCCATCGTGCGCTGTCCGGACGGTTCGTCATTGTGCGTGCGGATCGGCAACCATCCCCGCCGTACCGGCAGCCGCGGCGAATACCTCGTGGTGCAACCCGGCGAACCCGGACGGTAAGGCGGCGAGGCGAGGCTGACGGTCAGCCCGCGACGATGCCGAAGTTACGCAGCAAGCGCGCGGTCTCGAACAGCGGCAGGCCCATTACCCCGGAGTAGCTGCCCTCCAGATGCTCCACCAGCGCCGCGCCACGCCCCTGGATCGCATACGCCCCGGCCTTGCCGAACGGCTCGCCGGTGGCGACGTAGGCGGCGATGGCCGCCTCGTCCAGCGGTGCGAAACGCACTTGCGACACGCACAGCTCGGATCGGGCATGCCGCGTATCCATCCCCCACACCGCAGAAACCACCGCATGGGTTCGCCCCGATAGTCGCCTCAGCATGGCCGCGGCCTGTGCTGCATCGGCAGGCTTGCCGAACACCTCGCCATCCAGCACCACTTCGGTGTCCGAACCCAGCACCACCGCAGCGGCGGCATCCGCCAGCAGGGCCAGTCCCGCCCGCGCCTTGTCGCGGGCAACGCGGCTGACGTAGGCCTCCGGCGATTCGCCCTCGGCGCGCTGCTCGGGCACGTCCACGTCCAAAGCCTGGTAGGCGACACCCAACTGCCGCAACAGCTCGCGGCGACGGGGCGATTGGGAAGCGAGATAGAGCATGGCGTGTGGGGAGCCGCGCAAAAGCGGCCAGCATAGCCGCTCCGCCGATCCTTTCGACCGCGACGCAGTCGTCACTGCAACGGCGACGGCGTTGTGCCTGCCGGTGCCGGCTTCCACAATCGGCCCAGCCCCGCATGCGCCGGGGCCATGCGGGGCGCCGCCCCGCGATCCGTGCCGAGGCCCTCGTGAAAGTACAGAGCTGGACGCCGAAGATCTACGCGCCGCTGCTGCTCGGCCACCTAGGCGTGCTGCTGTTCGCTGGCGAGGACTGGATCCTGGCGGGGAGCTACGCCTTCGTGCTGGCCATGCTCGCGCTCACCGTGCTGCTGTGCTGGCGCCGGCTGCGTCTGAGCATCAGCCACAACACGCCGCTGTGGGGTCTGTTGCTCGGCGCCCTGCTGTCACAAGGTGTCGCCTTCGGCCTGCTGCTGGTGGATGCCCTGCACCATCCCCAAGGCACGCTGGTGGCGTTCGATCCGACCTTCTGGTTCTGCCTGGGCAGCTTCTGGCTGATCGCCGCGGCGGCGTACAACCCGCTGACGCCGATGCGCCGCTGGACCACCGCGATCGACGGCGCGCTGGCCTGCGCCATCGTGCTGCTGTTCTATCTGATGCTGCATCGCCTGCTCACCGCCGACCATCCGCAGCAGGCGGCCGCCCGCTACGTGATGTGGCTGTTCGACGGCATGGCCCTGTTCGTGGCGCTGTTCGCGGTCCTGCGCTTCATCGCCACGCGGCGCGCGGACGAGCGGCGCTTCCATTTCGTGCTGGCCACCTTCGCCTGCATCGAACTGGTGATACCGGCGGTCCACAACCGCTTCATCCTGTCGAGCGAGTCCTGGCTGCCCGAATGGCTGCTGGGATGGCCCTTCGTCGTGCTCGGCCTGCTGCTCAGCCGCCGGCACACCGTGTGGCTGGGCGGCTACCAGCCGGCACTGCGCGTGCGCCAGGCGGCGGCCAGCATCGCCCCGCTGATGCTCAGCCTGGCGCTGTGCCTGCTCGGCTTCGCCCAGCTCGGGCGCGACCGCCCGCTGGCGATGGGCGCGCTGATCCTGGCGGTCGCCGCCTACGGCGTGCGCACCACCGTACTGCTGGGCTACCACCAGGCGGTGGAGGAACAACTGCGCGGACTGCGCCGCGACCTGCACCACAAGAGCGTGCGCGACGAGCTGACCGGGCTGCTCAACCGCGCCGGCTTCCGCCAGGTGCTGCGGCGCGCCTGGCAGGACGCCGTGCGGGCGAAGCGGGCCTTTGCGATCGCCGTGATCGACGTGGACAACTTCAAGTCCTTCAACGACACCTACGGGCACCTGGCCGGCGACGATTGCCTGTCGCTGCTCGGCCATACCTTGCGCACCGAGGCCGGCAAGCAGCCGGGCGTGGTGGCTGCGCGCTACGGCGGCGAGGAATTCGTGGTCCTGCTGAGCGGCCTGCCGGCCCGCGAAGCCGAGGCGATGATGCAGCGCCTGCGCCAGCATGTGGAGGCGCTGCAGATCCGGCACATCAACTCGGCGCATGGCGTGGTGACCATCAGCGCCGGGCTGGCGGTGATGCCGGCCGGCACCTCGCTGGCCAGCGAGAAGCTGCTGCGCGCCGCCGACGAAGTACTGTTCGAGGCCAAGCGCGACGGCCGCAACCGGATCCAGTGTGCGACCACGACCACACCTGCGCCGACCGCTACAGCGTGAGCGTGTACTCGCAGAACTCCCGGTCGCGCTGCCAGCCGAGCGATTCGTAGAGCGCCTGCGCCGGCCCGTTGTCGAGCGCGGTGGAAAGGGACAGGCTCGCCGCCCCCAATGCGCGCGCATGCGCCGCCGCCTCGCGCAGCAGCGCCGAAGCCACGCCCTGCCGCCGCGCCTGCGCCGACACGAACATGTCGTTGAGCAGATAGGTGCGCACCATCCGCACCGAGGAGAACAACGGATAGAGCTGGGTGAAGCCCAGCCCCGCGCCCTGGCCGTCCGATGCCAGCAGGATCACCGACTGGTGGTGCGCGAAGCGCGCCGCGAGGAACGCGCGCGCGCCCTCGGGATCGGACGGCTTGCCATAGAACTGCCGGTAGCCGTCGAACAGCGGCACCAGCGCGTCGAGGTCGTGGATCGTGGCCTGGCGGATCTGCATGGACGTGGCGGCTCCGGGGGAGAAAGCGCGACCGTATCGGCCCCGCCGCCGCCGCACAAGCCCGGCTGCCGGGGCCGCCGTTACCCCCGGCTTCACGGGCTATAGAGCGCGCGTTGCCGGCCCGGCGGCTAGCGTCGGCCCATCGCATCGACCGGAGCCGCCCATGAAGTCCCCCGTTCCGACCTTCATCGCCCTGCTCGGCCTTGCGCTCGCCTGGGCGGCGCCGGCGCCACCCGCCGTGGCCGCGGACACGCCGCACACCCTGGACCGGCAGGAGCAGGCCTTCGTCGCCAAGGCCACGGCCGACAACGCGATGCAGATCGAACTGGCCAAGATCGCGCAATCCCGTTCCGCCTTGGCGCCGGTGCGTGCGCTGGCCAAGCGCATCATCGACGACCACGAGGCACTGAACCGCAAGTTCACCGAGTTTTCGGTCGCGAAGAAGGCGCACGGCCAGGCCCACGGCACGCCCTCGGAAGACGTCACTCGGGACAAGCTGCAGCTTCAGCGGCTACAGGGCAAGGCGCTGGACCAGGCTTTCGCCGGCATGATGGTCGCCGAACACCAGAAGATCATTCCGCTGTACGAGCAGGCGGCCAAAGACGCGCATGATTCCGATCTGCGCGGGATCGCCCGTGACGGCCTGCCGATGCTCCACGACCACCTGCAGCAGGCGCAGGCCATTACCGCGAAATAGCCGGCTTCCCGCGACCGGCACGAGTGCACCTGTAAGCATGGCGCCCAGCCCACGGGCGGTGGGCTGAAGCCCACCCTACGGGTGGTCGGCCAGCACGAAGGTGGCGGCCCTTTCGCCGATCATCGCCGAAGGGGCTTCGGTGTTGCCGCTGATCAGCGTGGGCATGATCGAGGCGTCGGCCACGCGCAGCCCCTGCACGCCACGCACGCGCAGGCGCGGGTCGACCACGGCATGCGCATCCGCGCCCATGCGGCAGGTGCCGACCGGGTGGTAGATCGTGTCGGCATGTGCCCGGATCAACGCGCGCAGCCCTTCGTCGTCCTCCCCGCCGCTGCCGTGCAGCGGCCGTCCGCCATGGATCGCCAGCGCGGGGGCGGCGAGGATGCGGCGCACGATGCGTGCCCCCTCGAGCAGCAGGTCCATGTCCTGTGGTGCGGTGAGGAAGCCGGGATCGATCGACGGTGCATCGGCCACGTCGGCGCCACCCAGGCGCACGTGGCCGCGGCTGGCCGGACGCAGCACGCAGACGTGCAGTGCCAGGCCGGTAGCCAGGTGCATGCGGCGGTTGTGGTCGTCCACCATGCCGATGCAGAAATGCAGTTGCAGGTCAGGCCGCTCGACCTGGGGCCCGCTGCGGAGGAAGCCGCCCGCCTCGGCTGCGTTGCTGGTGAGCATGCCTTCGCCGTGCCGGCGGTACGCGCCGACACTGCCGGCGAGGCGCGCGAGCGTGGCCGGGTTGGTGCCGAACAAACCCTTGGCGCGCACGCGCAGGTTGGCGGTGTAGTCGACGTGATCCTGCAGGTGGGCGCCCACGTCCCGCGCGTCGCGCACCACCGTGATGCCCATGTCGCGCAGATGCGCCGCGGGGCCGATGCCCGAGAGCATCAGCAACTGCGGTGAACCAAACGCGCCGGCGCAGATGATCACCTCGCGCCGCGCCTGCAGGCGCCGTCCGCCCACCAGCACGCCGCTGGCGCGCCCTTCCTCGAACAGGATGCGGCTGGCCGGGACGCCGGCCAGCACGCGCAGGTTCGGCCGCAGTCTGCCGCCCAGGTACGCACTCCCGGCATCGACGCGACGGCCGTCGCGCTGGAACACCTGGTACAGGCCCACGCCCTCCTGGCGCGGGCCGTTGAAGTCGTCGTTGCGCGGATAGCCGCACTGCACCGCCGCCGCCACGAAGGCGCGGCTGAGCGGGCTGGGCGAGCGCAGGTCGCTGACCGGCAGCGGGCCACCGACGCCGTGCCAGTCGTCGGCGCCGCGTACGTTGTCCTCGATGCGGCGGAACACCGGCAGCACGTCGCGCCAGCCCCAGCCCTCGCAGCCGAGTGCGGCCCAGCCGTCGTAGTCCTGCGGCTGTCCGCGGGTGCAGATCATCGCGTTGATCAGGCTGCTGCCGCCCACGCCGCGGCCGCGTGGCACATAGCCGCGGCGGCCGCCCAACTGCGCCTGCGGCTCGGTCTGATAGGCGTAATTGTGGCGCCCGCGCCGAGGCACCAGCGCGGCGATGCCCATCGGCACGCGGCTCAGCCACGAGGGCGTGGCCGGCCCGGTCTCGACCAGGCATACGGCCGGCCGTTGCGGCGCATCGGCCAGCCGCGCCGCCACCGCGCAGCCGGCCGGGCCGGCGCCGACCACGATGAAATCGGCGCTTTCGTCCATGCTCAGTGGCCGGAAGGCTGCTTGGGCTTGAGCGCGTTCTGCAGCAGGTTGTTGAGCACGTCCTTGCTGCTTTCGGCCGGCTGGCGCTCGGCCGGTTTGGCGTCGCTGCCGCGCCCGCCCGTCTGGAGCAGGCCGACCGCCGCGCTCGGGTCTAGCTTGAAGCTGGGCGCACTGGCGGTGCCGCCGACGCGAACCCCGACGCCGTTGGTGCTCATGCCCTTGATCAGCCCGCCGAGCGCGCCGCCCGCCTTGGAGCCGCCCAGCAACCCGGCCAGACCCTTGCCCGCCTGGCCGGCGCCGGTCACGCCTTCGTCGAGCTTGACCAGCATGCGGAAATCGAGCGCGCCGTCGGCGGCCATGCGGCCCTTGCCGGTGAAGCTGCCCAATTGCGCGATCTGCGCCCTGGCCGGATCGGCGTCGATGCCCTTGGGCGAGATGGTCAGCGTCGCATCGGCATGACTGATCACCGTGTCCTTCGGCGCGCTGATGCCGGCCAGCGCGAGCGCGCCGCCGAGCTTGGCGCCCAGGCTGTAGCCGGCCAGCCGCGTGCCGTCGAGCGCGACCGGGCCGTGGATGACCAGCGCATCGAGCGGCCCGCGCACCGTGAGGTCCATGCTGGCGGTACCGCCGGCCAGTCGCGAATCCTTCGGCAGGATCACGCCGAACACCGGCAGCAGCGGCTGCAGGTCGTCGACCGGTTGCCGCTGACCCTTCACCTTCAGGTCCAGCCGCATCACCGCGGGGCGGTTGTCGAAGCTGCCGCCGATGGCCAGGCGCGCCTTGCCGGCGTGCAGTTCGGTGCCGCTGAGCGTGCCGGTGCCGGCGTCCAGCCGGTAGCCGGCCTGGTAGTCGATCTGCAGCGGCTGCGGCGACGGCGAGCCGGACGCCACCAGTTGCAGCTTGCGCGCGTCGATGCGTCCCTTCGAGGTCAGCACGCCCTTGGTCGACACGATGCGCGCGTCCAGGTCGAGCACGCCGCCGACGCCGCTGCCGCGCGCCATCAGGCCGGCGCCGACCAGGTCCAGCTCGTGCATCGCCAGGTGCGCCTCGACCGGCGTCAGCACCGCGTTGGCGGCTTGCCAGGGACCGAGTTTGCCGTCCAGCGCCAGCGTGCCGCCGCCGGCAATGTCGGCCTTGAGCGCGAACGGGAACGCCGCCTGCATGCCGATCTGGTCGGCGCTCAACTGCACGTGGTCGTACACCTTGCGGTCGCCGGCCATGCGCGTCAGCTCGATACGGCCGTCGTCGATGCGCAGCCGGTCGACGGTGAGCCCGGACGGTACACCGGTTCCACCGCCCTGCGCCGGCGTAGCCTGCCTGCCCCCGAGCCCGGCGAAGTTCCAGCGGCCCTTGCGGTCCTGCGAAAGGCGCACCACCGGCGCATCGAGCGTCAGCGAGGTGACGTGCAGTTCGCGGTCGATCAGCAGCGGCCACAGCCGCACGCCCAGTTGCAGCGAACGGGCGCTGACGAAGGGCTGGCGGCCGAACGCCGGATCGTCGCCGATGCGGATCTCGTCCGCCTTCAACGAGCCGGAGAAAGGCGCCAGGTGCAGTTGCCCGAGGCTCACCTCGCGCCCCAGCGCCTTGCCCAGCGACGCCTGGATCTGCGGGCGGAAATGGTTCACGTCCACCAGCAGCAAAGCAGCGCCGGCGAGTACGACCAGGGCCAGCACGACGACGATCAATCCGATCAGCAGGCGCTTCATGGAGGCATCTCCCCAACCAGGTCGCCCGATACTAACCAAAGCCCGCCTGCACTCCGACCATGCGGCCGTGCCGGCGTGAAGCGGGCCGCATTCCGCCACACCGTTGAAGCCGCTGCCGGCCGGCCCCATCTCCGTGACCCATGGGCTGTCTTCCGGTCCCGCTGTTCTTCCTGTTCGGCTTCGGCATCGGCTACGCCGTGGACGGCGCGCATGGAGCCGTGTGGGGCGCGGGTATCGGCCTGGGCCTGGGCCTGGCCGGCATGGGCTGGATGATCCGCCTGATGCGCAGCCGCCGCTGAACCACCGGCGCCCACGCGTTGGCCTTTCCCCTCGCCGCGTAGTCGAATGGCGGGCCGCTTCGAAGGAGTACCGGGTGATCCGAGACATCGACCGCCTCAACCGACGCCTCGACCGCTTCGAACGCCGACTGCCGCGCTGGATCGCGAAACCGCTGCGCTGGCTGCGTGCGCCGTCGTCGCGCTGGGTGCGCATCCCGGTGGGCCTGCTGCTGATCGTGGGCGGCCTGTTCAGCTTCCTGCCGTTGTTCGGCCTGTGGATGCTGCCGCTGGGCCTGCTGCTGCTCGCCCAGGACCTGCCCTTCCTGCGCCGTCCCACGCGCTGGGCGCTGATCCGGCTGGAGCGCCAGTGGCTGCGCTGGCGGCGCAGGCGGCGCCGGGCGTGAATGCGTAGGGTGGGCTTCAGCCCACCGTCGGCTTGCGGCGTGCGGTGGGCTGAAGCCCACCCTACGGTCTCGCGGCAGATGTGTCGGCTTCAGTCGCCATTGGCGGGCGCTACGGCAGCATGAGA